>JAQCGA010000080.1 GCA_027619145.1 bacterium
GATTGAGCCGCTTTCATCGGACCTGGTGTCGGATTGGGAAGGTTGTCTAAGTATTCCGGAGATTCGGGGAAGGGTTCCACGTTATGAGGGCGTCCGCGTTACGGCCCTGAATAAGGAAGGCCGCCCGGTGGTTTTTGATGCGCATGGATATCTGGCTCGGGTCATCCAGCATGAGGTTGATCATCTGGACGGGGTGTTGTTTCTGGACCGGATGGAGGACTTTTCCTCGCTCTGTTTCCTGGAAGAGTACGGAAAATATCACCGCGAATGACCGAATTTGACTTCAGGTCGGGCCGGATATGCCGAAATAAATAGAAGAGATGCTGGGTGTTTACGAACGATCGTGGACCACACCTCAAAGGGGTGATTGGTGGTGTTACAAAAAAAGTATTTGTGCGGCAAGATCGTATTTTACCTGCTTTTTTTCCTGATCGCAACCTTCGGGTGCGCAGTGCGCCGGGTGCCACCGCTGAGGTATGTACCTGTGCTGGGGAGCAAGCCAGATACGTCGATGGAGGGGATTCTGAAGCGCGCGTTGGATGACAAGAATCCGATGGTGCGACGGGATGCGGTTCGGCTTTTGGGTACGATGATTAGCACGCCCGAAGAACAACGCAGAAGTGCGGCGGCTTTGAACCGGGCACTGGGTGACAAAGAAGAGGACATTCGGTTGGAAGCTGTAAAGGCGCTGGGCAAAATCGCTCCGGAGATCAGTGGCCCCTATTTGAGCCGGGCAATGAGCGACAAAAGCGTGCGTGTGCGCATCCAGGTCGTGCAGGTTCTTCGAGACGCATATCAGCGGCAGGCCGGACAGGTAGAGACGGTATCTGGCGGATAGGAATCTTGTTACAGAATGGACGCACAAAAAAGCCTCCGGAAGAAAATCGGAGGCTTTTTTGTGTTGAAAATCTGGCTGTTCAGGCCTCAAAATATGCCCGGAGCCCGGCATGGGGTGGGGTTCGGTCTCGGGCTTCGGTGCCAGCGATGGTGAATGCGAGACCCATTGGGGCAGGGTCTGTGTCATCCGGCCGTGCGTTGAAGGTGGTGCCGCCCCAACGGATTCCCGAGACGACCACGTTGAACCGGGTAAATTCACCTGTGATCCGGTTGAAAGACAGGTGGCCAAGAAGGTTGGCTTCGTACCCGCGCTCGTTCATCATGCAGCACATCTGGCCTCGTTTGTGCGGTGCGTACGAGGGAGGTTGGGCACACCATTCGCCGTATTCGCAGAGGTCCACGTGACCAGAAAGACGCAGGTCTACCTGTTGCGGGCTGACGTGGGTTGCTGCGAGTTGAATATCTGCTTCGCGAACCGCTTCGGGTGTCCAGGGTGAAGTTTCGCCACGGACCATGTCCAGGAGATGAAAGCGGACCAGGCGGCGTGCAACGGGGCCGTAGAGCGGGAACGAGTCACCGGGTGCAACGTTGTCCGGGATCAAGGAGAGCTTTTCTTCTCGGGTGATCCAGACGTAGTCCTGGTTGTGGGCATTCGAGCGCCAGTCCTGGGGGCGTGCATCGTTGGGTCGTGGTAAGTCAACGAACCCCTGGTGGAGCACCAGCCCGTCTTCAGGATAGACCCAGGCAAATCGGGCGTCGCGCTGGATATTTTCTACCTCTGTCGTTTCTTTTTGAGTGCTGCGGTGGTCCCAGTTTTCAAGGGCGCTGCCCAGCATTTCAAGGAGTTGTTCCGGGTCGCGTGTATGCCGCGTGCCGAGGAGTTCGCCTTCGGTTGTCGCTACAAAGAGGCCCTGGTGGCATTCGCCGTGATCTACGGCTGCCATTCGAGCTCGGGCTTCATCGAAGCTGAGTTTGAAGCGGCCCTGCCAGGATACCAGGCGCAGGAAGCTACCTTCTTCGTCGTTCTGACGCTGGAGGTGGCTGATGTTGGCGGCTACGGGTATAAAGCGTGTAGAGAGCAGTTCGATCACACGCGGATCGTCGAATGCGAGCGCACGGCCCGCAACGCCGTTGTTTCAAACACAGCCCAGTGGGTGCCCGTTCATGGCCCAGATGAAGAGGGGTTTTTCCGTACGGGCTGCTTCCTGTCGCCCAGGCCAGAGTTCACCTATCCAGGGTACCTGCGTCCAGCGTTCTCCAGAAGCTTTGGGGCGGCAGGCTTCGAAGAGTGTTTCGAAGGTAGTGTCTGTTAAAAGGGGTAACGAGTTTTGCAGTGTGGGTGCTGGCATCGGCAACCTCCTGAATGGAAAACGGGGTGAGGGTTTTGATTGCACGGGACTTATCTCCGTTCCACTGTAAGATAAGGCATCACAGGCTGAAAGGGAAAGGGTTCTTCACGGGTTCTGCTTTTCGGAGTTGACGTTGAAACTCAATTACAGTAGATTGGTCCGGCACCTTGCGGAAGCAATTCATATCCAGGAGAGGACCAGATCATGAAGTTGTTGATTACAGGGGCGGACCGACCCCTTGGGAAGCTGGCTGTGCATCATTTTGGCGCGGCCCATACGCTGCGGCTGACGGGGATCGCGGCCGGTGGAGATGTTCAGGTGGCAGACCTGCGTGAACCGGAGGAAGTGGCTTCACTGGTTGCTGGAATGGATGCGATCCTGCATCTGGCGGAGTACGATCCTGCTCCGGTATTGGGGCCCACGGCGGAGCAAGATCGGCTGGAGATTGCGGCACGCGGTTCGTACGTATTATTGGAAGAGGCGCGTAAGGCGGGTGTGGACCGGGTGGTGCTGGCCAGTACGCTTGCGCTGATGGACGCCTACCCGGAAGAGTATGTCGTGGACGAGAACTGGATGCCCAGGCCGGGGCCACATGCCGATTCGTTGGCCCCTTATATGGCGGAAATTGTATGTCGTGAGTTTGCCCGCGAAGGTGGGATCCGGTGTGTGTGTCTTCGTTTCGGGACGCTGGGGGATCTGACGCCGGAAGAAGATGCGTTGCAGGCTCTGGATCGAGCGCTGGCTGTGGAATTCAAAGACCCGGGATACCGCTGGTTTCTATTGCATGTTGCAGCATCCGATCGGTTTTTGTGCGGCGAAGCCCGGCGTGTTCTGCAGTTGGACCGGAAAGGGGGCGCATGATGCCTGCAATTGAGAGTGGAAAGGTGTGCATCTTTGGTGCTGGAGGGCCTGTGGGAGCCTCTGCCGCCCGGTTTCTGGAGAAGGACTACACATTGCGGTTGACGGATATTCGAATGGTGGACGAGATCAAGGAGCCGCAGTCGAAGCACGCGCCCATGCCCATCCAGCCAGAACCCCCCCACGAGTGGCGGAGGGTGGATATTACGAACTACGAGCAGGTGCTGGCGGCCGCACAGGGGATGGATGCACTGATCAATGTGACGGTGGTGCGCCCCGTACTGGCAGGTGCATTTAGCGTGAATCTGATAGGTGCTTATAATGTGATGAAGGCTGCGGCGGCCTGCGGGATCCGGAGGGTTATTCATACCGGGCCCCGACATATTTATTTGGGGTTTGAGGGCGATTACAGGAACGAGTTCGACATTCCAGACGACATCCCGCTGCAGCCGGGGAGCAATCTGTATGCATTGACCAAGCATCTGGGTGGGCAGGTGGTGCGCGTATTTGCGGAAGAGCATGGGATTGAAGTCATTTGTTTTCTGTATTGTGGATTTGCTGCCAGCCATGGCGGTGACAGGGTGGATGGCAGCGGGATTGGGCCGTTTCACACATCCTGGGAAGATACAGGGGAGGCATTCTGGTACGGGCTTCGTGCACCGGACATGCCCAGGCCGTACGAAGTGTTTGATATTGTGGCGGATCTTCCGCACCGGAAGTGGGGAACCGACAAAGCCGAGCGGTTGCTGGGCTGGAAACCCCGGTATAACTTTGAACGGTTGTACCGGCGCAAAACAGGCGTGTGATCCGGTACAGACCGGGGAGGGTTTATGCCCAGAGGGCGTTGCCATTTTGCTCTGCTGGCGCGTTTCCACGACGAACTACGGCGCGTACGGCCCGTGGACGCAGCGCTGGTGGACCGACACCTGCCGGAACTGATTGCGGGTGCCGCTGCACCAGACGGGTTGCGGTATGTGGCAAAGATGGGCAAGTTTGCCACGCATTTTTATACAGAGAACCGTCGTGAAGCGTGGGGGCAGGCTGTTGCCGGTTTGTTCCGGGCGCATCCCGACCTCGCGGCTCCGGAGCGAATTGCAGATGCGGATCGGGTGCTGGTATTGGGCTATATTTCCCACCTGACCGTAGATGAAGTGTTCCGAGATGTGGTTACCGTGCACGTTCACGGGACAGAAGACTGGCGACCCGTGATCGAAGGGTTGTGGTCTATGGTGGATGAATTGCCGTTTCGAAATTCGGATTATGTAAGCGGAATTGACCGATTTTCGCGGCGCGATCCGCTGGGATTTATTGATTGCGAAAAGGTGGGCGAATTCCTGGCGCTGATTCAGCCCTGGATGGTAGAAGAAGATCCCTGGGAAATAGAACGCATCTATTTGCGGCTGATTGGGAGCGAAGTACCCGAGGCACAAGCTCGGCAGGCCTGGATGGAAAACCGAGGTCGTGCAGCGTCTTTTTTAGATGATCAACGACGAGATGCATTCGTAGCAGAGGCGGTTCGTATTGGGTTAGAAGAAGCCGTGCGTTTTCTGGACGGAGAGTACCGTGCAGATACTTGATATCTGAAGGAACCATAGAGGGAGGGAAGTATGCGCGTAGAACATGTTGCATTTTTGGTGGACGATCCGGTGGCTATGTCCAAGTGGTACTGCGAGCATCTTGGAATGAAGGTGGTTCGGTATGGAGGGCCGCCCACGCATATGACGTTCTTGCAGGATTCATCCGGTAAGACGATGTTCGAAATTTATACGAAAGATGATCTGGAGACACCGGACTACGCCTCGATGCATGTATCTGTGCTCCATCTGGCATTCTGCGCAGACGATGTGAAGGCCGAACGGCAACGCTTGATTGATGCCGGAGCTACCCCGGCGCAGGATGTGTTCACCACCCCCGCCGGAGATGAGATGACAATGGTTCGAGATCCGTGGGGACTGACGGTGCAGTTGTTGAAACGGAAAGAACCTATGGGTGCGTGAAGGGGGCAGGGATTCGTATGAAGATTCATGACTCGAACCATTTGATCGGGAGAGAAAATGCCTGTTTTTGAGGTTGGGAAACTGGAAGGAGATTGTGCGCAAATCTTTGAAGGCGCAGGGCTGACCGGGGAAGAAGCAAGGCGGATCGCGAATTCACTGGTGGTTTCGAATTTGATGGGTCACGATTCCCACGGGGTGGTTCGTGTGGTGCAGTACGTGGATGCCCTGAGCGAAGGGATTGTGAAAGCAGATCGGCAGATCCAGATTACCCGAGAAGCACCGGCTTCGGCGGTGGTGGATGGTGGGTGGGGATTTGGGCAAACGGTGTGTACGCAGGCGATGGATCTGGCAATCCAAAAGGCCCGGACTACGTCAGTGGCTGCCGTGGAGTTATACAACAGCAGTCATATTGGCCGTTTGGGCGAATATGTGGAGCAGGCCGCGCAGGAAAAGATGATCGGGATTGTGATGTGCAACAACCACGGAGGCGGCCGCTTGCTTTCGCCGTTCGGTGGAATCGATTCGCGAATGTCGCCCAATCCGGTGGCCGTAGGCGTTCCAACGGGTAAAGAGTACCCCATTGTGGTAGATATGACGACCAGCGTAGTGGCCGAAGGGAAAATCCGGATGAAGCGTAACCTCGGCGAAGATTTGCCGGAAGGTTGGGCCATCAACTCGGAAGGCAAACCGGCGAAGGTACCGGCTGACTTTTACGGACCGCCTCGTGGCGCGATTCTTCCATTTGGCGGGAACAGCGCACACAAAGGATATGCACTGGCCGTGGTGATTGATATTCTGTCTGGAGCGCTGGGAGGCGCGGGATGCAGTCGTGAGGGTGCGCCATCAGGTGGGAACGGTGTTTTCTTGATGGCCATTCATATTGAGGCGTTTACAGGTGAAGATCGCTTCAGTTCCGATGTAGATACATTTGTGGATTATCTGAAAAGTTCACGTTTGCTTCCCGGGTTCAATGAGATTTTGATGCCTGGCGAAATGGAGCATCGGATGCGTCAGAAGCGCGAGGCCGAAGGGGTATTTGTAGATGACGAGACCTGGCGACAGATTTGTGAGACCGGGCAGAAGGTGGGCGTGGATCTGGCGTGAGCAGCAGTAGGAAGGAGGTACATTGTGGCATCTATTAAAATCACTCTGCTGGGGCATGCGTCGTTTCGGTTTGAGCCGGATACGGGTGAGGTTGTCTATTTTGATCCCTGGCTGGACGGTAACCCTGCTTGCGACCTGTCTGTGGCCGATGTGAAAGAAGCAGATGTTGTGGTGGCAACCCATGGTCATAACGATCATATTGGAGATTCGTTTGCGATTTGCAAACAGACGGGTGCAATTTTTGTTGGAAACTACGAGCTTTGTCTGGTTGCGGCAAAGAGCGGGCTGGAATTTGGACGCCAGGCAATCCCGATGAATCCGGGGGGGACAGCGGTGTTGCCTGGTTTGAAGATAACAGCTACACAGGCGTTCCACTCGTTGTCTATGTCTGCGAACCAGTCTCTGGGAGATGTGCCGGGAGATCTGTATTTTCGGCCAGACGGCGCTGTGTGTGGGATGGTGTTGCAGTTTGAGAACGGGATTACGGTGTACGATACATCGGACACAACGGTGTTTGGGGATATGGCGTTGATCAGCCAGATGTATGGACCGCAGGTGGCGATTTTGCCCGTGGGAGGAAAGTTTACTATGGGGGTGCGTGAGGCAGCCCGAGCGGCCAGTTTGATCCGGCCAGACGTTGTGATTCCCTGCCATTATGGGGAAGCTGTAGGTCAACCTGCAGATATTGATGCTCTGGCGAAAGGGGTTTCGTTTCTTTCGGCCAACACGCGGGTGGTGAAGCTGGAACCAGGACAAGCCCTTTCGTACACGGCGAGCCATTTTGGAGTGGGGTGACACGTACGCAGGTGCATGCGCAAGATTAAGGAGGGCCGTTTGCCACAGAACCTGTTGACGAATGCGGTTGTGACGCAAAAAATTGAGGTGACACCTGAATTGATTATTCTTCAGGTGACGCCAGAAGGATGGGAATTGCCCGCTTTTGAAGCCGGTCAATTTGCTGTGCTGGGGCTCCCCGGATCTGCGCCAAGAAGTACCTGGTCAGATCCAGAAGATGAAACTCCAGAACCGGATAAATTAATTCGCAGAGCGTATTCGATTGCATCGTCTTCTGTTGCACGAGAATTCATGGAGTTTTATATCACTGTGGTTCGTTCGGGGGCGCTCACGCCGCGTCTGTTTGCTCTGGAAATGGGAGACCGTGTCTGGCTCGGGCCAAAAATGACGGGGATGTTTACCCTGGAGCAGGTGCCAGAAGAAGCCCACTTGTTGCTGGTTGCAACCGGGACGGGGCTGGCTCCGTATATGTCGATGTTACGTACGCATCTGTCCAGTCAGAGCAGGCGGCGTTTTGCGGTGTTACACGGTGCCCGACATTCCTGGGATTTGGGGTACCGGTCGGAGTTGACAACGATGCAGCAGTTGTGTCCGAACTTTACGTATTTGTCACTTATCAGTCGCCCGGCGCGTGAGCCGGTGGCCTGGAGCGGGATTACGGGATACGTGCAAGATTTGTGGACCGGGGGGCACCTGGACCGGGCGTGGGGGTTCCATCCAACGGCAGGCGACACGCATGTATTTTTGTGTGGGAATCCGCAGATGTGCGAAGATATGCTTTCGCTGTTAGAGCAAGAAGGGTTCAAGGAGCAAACGCGTAAACAAGATGGTGTAGTGCACGTTGAACGGTACTGGTAAGGAGGATTGATGGCTGGCGAAGAATCCAGGTTGTACGACGGAATTATTGTGGGCGCGGGGCACAATAGCCTGGTGCTTCAAGCGTACCTGTGTCAGGCCGGGATGGATGTGTTGTGCATCGAGCGGCGCGATATTGCGGGGGGTGGCCTGGCTACCATGGAGGACCCAAGGCACCCTGGGTTTCTGCACAATACACATTCGTTTTTCCACCGGGCTTTAGATCAGATGCCGTGGTACGTGGATCTGGAACTGGAGCGCCATGGTGCGGTGTACCTTGAGCCAGAACTGAACGTGGCGTTGCTGCTGGAGGAGGATGAAGTCCTGGAGTGGTGGACGGACTTCGAGAAGACGGCGGTTTCGTTTGAGCGGTTCAGCCCGGAAGACGCCCAGACACTACGCCGCTGGCGTGAAGAGTTTTTGCCAATTGTTCAGAAGATTTTGGTACCTGAGTCTCAGTCTCCACCGCTTCTGCCCGAGCGGAGACAGGCTCTTCTGGAGCAGAGTAAAGAAGGTAGGCTTTTGCTGGAAGCCAGCCGGTTGTCTCCACTGGAGTTTGTTCAGCGAGAATTCAAACACCCCGTGGTACAGGCGGGGTTGCTTTTTTTTAATGGGTTGCGGGAGGTAGATTTGCGGTGTCCGGGGTTTGGACACCATATTGCGGGGCTTCTGGCCAGTTCTGGCAAAGCGCAGATGTGCGTGGGCGGCTCTGCCGCGCTTGCCCGAGCGCTGGTTTCGGCGGTACAGGAACAGGGGGGTGAGGTGAAGTTGCAGACTGAGCCTCGACGGTTCCTGGTGGAAGGTGGACGGGTAGTGGGTGTAGAAACAGCAGAAGGGGAGGTGTTTCGAGCACGTCATTTTGTGGCGTCCGGGTTGAACCCTCATCAGACGTTTTTGGATCTGATGGACGAGGATGTTCTGCCGAGTGAATGGAAGGACCGCGCACGGAATTTTAAGTATAATGTGATTGCGCCGCTGTTCGGGTTGAACTTGAATCTCAATGCTCCACCCAGGTACAAGGCTGCGGAGAAACACCCGCAACTGGATGAAGCGTTCATGGTGATTATGGGGCTGGACCATATGGACCGGTATATTGAAATGGTTCAGGCGCATGAGCAAGGTGTGAAGCCGCCCAATATTATGTGGGGTGCCTGTCCAACGGTGTTCGATCCGTCTCAGGCTCCGGCGGGGAAGCATACGGCGTTTATGTGGGAGAAGGTACCGTACCGGCTGAACGGGGACGCGAAAAATTGGGACAAAGAACGGGAGCAACTGGGCCAGGAGATGCTGGCGGTCTGGCAAGAGTACGCACCGAACCTGGAGACGGATGTGATTGACTGGTTTGCACGGAGTGCCCTGGATGTGGAGCGCACGTTTCCCAATATGCGAGAGGGCGATCTGTTGATTGGGGCATTTACGAATGGGCAAATTGGATACGATCGTCCTTTTCCGGGAGCCGGGCACTACCGGGGGTACTTGCAGGGGCTGTACCTGTGCGGGTCCTGTTGCCACCCAGGTGGAAATATTACGGGGTTACCCGGGTACAATTGCGCGCAGGTCCTCTCCGAAGATCTGGGGCTGGATGCATCGTGGGCACCCGGGTCCGTTGAAGAAGGGTTGGAGCGGTTGTGAACCCGACGTTTTCGTATTTGACAGATGTGTATTTTGAGGCCGGTGCCATCCGGTGTATTCCGGAATTGCTGGTTCGTTTTGCCATACGGCGACCGCTGGTGGTCACCGATCCTGGGCTGGTAGAACGTGGGTTGACTTCGCTACCAGGTCTGATGGGAATGCCCGTATTTGACGGCGTGCGGACGAATCCCACGGAAGCCCAGGTTTTGAGTGCTCTGAAGGTTTATCGGGACGAGGGTTGTGACGGGCTTGTGGCACTGGGAGGTGGGTCGCCCATCGATCTGGCAAAGTGCGTGGGGATTCTGGTGCATCATTCAGAGCCGCTGGCTTCTTATGCGTTGTTGAACGGTGGAGTTTCGCGTATTACAGACAGGGTACCGCCGTTGATTGCGATCCCGACGACGGCGGGGAGCGGAAGTGAGGTGGGACGGGCGGCGCTTGCAACGCTGACTTCGGGCGAGAAGATGGGTTTTCTGAGTCCGCATGTACTCCCGAAGACCGCTGTGTGTGATCCGGAATTAACGCTGAGTATGCCGCCGGGGTTGACTGCTGGAACAGGGATGGATGCCATTTCCCATTGTGTGGAGACGTTTTGCAGTACGCGTACCAATCCAATTGCAGACGCGATTGCGCTGGATGGGCTGGAGCGCGGCTGCGCTTTTCTGGAGCGGGCGGTTCAAGCGGGCGACGATCTGGAAGCCCGCACTGAGATGATGCTGTGTTCCCTGGAAGGCGGGCTGGCATTTCAGAAGAGTCTGGGCGCGGTTCACAGTTTGAGCCATCCGCTGGGTGGGTTGGATAAAGGGTTGCATCATGGGACCTTGAACGGGCTGTTCCTTCCGGCTGTGCTGCGGTTTAATGCGGACTTTTGCGCCGGGAAGTTCGATGAGATGGCTCGGCGGTTGGGCGTTGTATCTGGTTCCATGCTGGCGGATTATTTTGAGGCGTTGAACCAACGGTTGGGATTGCCACGTACACTCACTGAGATGGGAGTTACAGCAGAGGACCTGGAGCCGCTTGCGGCCAGGGCGGCGGCAGACCACTGTACGCCTACGAATCCACGCCCGCTGGACGAGGCGGCCTGCCGGGCATTGTATCACTCTTTGCTTTGAGGAGCGTATGGTTTCATTTACAGAAATTGATGAACGTGGCCTTCGCAACGCAATGGAGACAGAAGGGTACGCAGTTCTGAAGGGGTTCTTGGAGCCGGAAGTGCTGGAGGGCGCAAGAGAAGAATTGAACGTGTTGATAGATGGTGAAGCCCGGCGTCTAGTGGCTGCGGGGAAGATTCCG
>JAQCGA010000081.1 GCA_027619145.1 bacterium
GGCACGATCCTACGGCACAAGATATCGAGATGGTGGACTGGTTGCTGCATTTTCAGCGGCCTTTTTTGCTGGTGGCAACCAAGGCAGATAAGGTTTCTGGTAGCCTGTTGAAAACCCGGATGGACCGAACGCGGGCGTTGTTTCATTAACGGGGCGAAGTGAATATGCTGCCATTTTCAGCAACCACGGGCCGAGGGCGGGATACCGTGTGGCAGTGGATTCAGGAGGTGCTGAATGGATGAGTACCGGCTGGAGGATTACCAGGTTGTAGATGCGGCGAAGATCGCAACGCCTGCACTGCTGGTTTACCGGGAGGTTGTGGCGGAGAATATCCGGCGTATTGGGGAGATGTTGGGTGGGTATGACCGGCTCCGGCCGCACGTAAAAACGCATAAAATGTCGCAGGTTGCCCGGATGGAGATGGCAGCGGGCATCAGCAAGTTCAAGTGCGCTACGCCGAAAGAGGCGGCCATGCTTGCGGCTGTGGGTGCTCAGGATGTGCTGATTTCTTATTCGATTGTTGGCGGTGCTATTGAGCAGGTGGTGGGGCTGGGTAAGAGCCACCCGCAGATGAACCTGTCTGTGATTGCGGATGACGCAGGTGCGTTGCGCGCTCTCTCTGCGGCCTGCGTGGAAGTCGGTACGGACCTGGGCGTGTATGTTGACCTGAATACAGGCATGGACCGCACCGGGGTGTTGCCAGGGCCTGCGTCGTTGGAACTGGCGCGGTTGATCCAGGAACTTCCGGGGTTGCGTTTTGAAGGATTACACGCCTACGATGGACACGTAAGTGAACCGGAGCGGGCTGCTCGAGAGGCAACGACGAATGCGGCAATTCAGAAGGCTGTAGAGGCACGCGCGTTGATTGAAGGTGCAGGTTTGGAAGTGCGCAATTTGATCGCTTCGGGGTCACCCGGGTTTGAATTTACGGCGCATGTTCCGGGGGTAGATGAAGTGTCTCCGGGAACGTGGGTTTTGTGGGATACCGGGTACAGCGGAAAAATGCCAGGTCTGTTTCGCTGGGCTGCGCTGGTGCTTTCCAGTGTGATTAGCACGCCGGGGCCGGATCTGATTACGCTGGATGCGGGGAGTAAAGCGGTTTCACCGGATACGCCTGCGCCACATTTCCAGGTTTTGGGATTGCCGGAGGGCGTGGAATTTGTGCTGCGGAACGAAGAACATCAGGTTCTGCGTTTGCCCCCGGGTATAGAGCGGCCATCGGTGGGGGATCAGTTTTATCTGGCATCGCACCATGTATGTACGACGGTTAACTTGTGGGACGAGGCGTGCGTGGTTGACGGCAACGGGGTGTTTGCAGAAACCTGGCCGATTGACGCACGCGGGCATTGAGATGATACGGCAGCGACTTTTTGCACCTGGGCCCACGCCGATTCCAGATCGCGTACAGGCGGCCATGGCTGCGCCGCTGGTGTACCACCGAGGTCCGGATTTTCCGGCTCTGCTGCGGGACGTGTCCGCCGGGTTACAGAGGGTGTTTCCCACATCGCACGATGTGTTTGTATTGTCGTGTTCGGGCACCGGAGTGATGGAGGCCGCAGTGGCCAATGTGCTGCGCCCGGGTGACCGCGCACTGGTGGTAGAGGCCGGGCAGTTTGGTGCACGCTGGGCGGACCTGTGCCGGGCTTTTGGTGCGGAGCCGGTGAGCCTGACGTTTCCCTGGGGAGACGCGGTTGATCCGAATGCGGTGGCCGAAGCGCTTCGTAAACACCCGGATATACGGGCAGTATTCGCCACGCAGAGTGAGACGTCTACGGGTGCGTTGCACGATATTGAGGCGTTGGGGAAAATTGTATCGGGCACGGACGCGTTGTTTGTTGTAGACGGCATATCCAGTGTGGTAGCCCATGCATTGCCCGCTGAGGCCTGGGGTGTAGATCTTGCAGTAACAGCGTCTCAGAAGGGGCTGATGCTGCCGCCGGGATTGGGTGTGATGGCGGTGGGGCCACGTGTGTGGCCGGCAACCGAGCGGCCTGGCATGACCGGGTTCTACTGGGACCTGAGGCGATATCGAACGGCGTTTCAGGAGGGGCGTGGACCGGCTACGTTGCCGGTAACTTTGTTGGCCGGGCTGAAAGAAGTTCTGGCCATGCTGGAAGAGGAAGGGATGGAAGCTGTGTGGAGGCGCCACGCACGCCACGCAGAAGCGGTTCGCCAGGCGGCTGGAGCGCTGGGACTTTCCTGTTTTGCAAAACGGCCATCCAATGCGCTCACGTCGCTGGCGCTGCCGGAAGCAGTAGATGGCGTGGCGCTGATGGAGTGTTTGCAGCGCCGGTACGGCGTGGTGATCGGTGGTGGACTGGCCCATTGGCGCGGCCGGGTTATCCGGATTTCCAACCTGGGATATGTGGATGATCTGGATGTGCTTACAGTGATTTCTGCGCTGGAGATGGCGTTACAGGCGCAGGGATGGGTATTCCTGCCAGGGGCAGGTGCAGGAGCGGCAGAAGCTGTGCTTTGGGAAATGTAATCATTCAAAAACGAAGCATATAGATGGACTTTACTTTAGTGATGGGATATGAAAAAAATACTGATTAGTGATTCGCTGGGAGATGGGTGGAAGGGTGTTTTTGCAGAAGCGCCGGATTTTGAAGTGGATGTAAAGACGGGCCTGTCTCCAGCAGAGTTGGCCGAAGTTGTGGGTGAGTATGCAGGGTTAATTGTACGAAGTGGCACGCAGGTTACGCGGGAAATCATTCAGGCAGCTACGCGGTTGCGGGTGATTGGGCGGGCCGGTGCAGGTGTGGATAATATTGATCTGGAGGCCGCAAGCGAGCGTGGTATTGTGGTATTGAATGCGGCGGGTGGGAATACCATTTCTACGGCCGAGCACACGTTTGCCATGTTGCTGTCTCTGGCCCGAAATATTCCACAGGCAACGGCGTCGTTGAAGGCGGGTTTGTGGGAGCGGAAGAAATACACGGGTGTGGAACTGAACGACAAAGTGCTGGGGGTTATTGGGGTAGGCCGTGTAGGGCAGCAGGTTGCCTCTCGGGCACGGGCGTTTGGGATGACCACGTTGGGGTACGATCCGTTTCTTTCGGATGAGATGGCTTCTCGTTTGCAGATTCGGCTGGCCTCCCTGGACGAGATTTACGCGGAAGCAGATTATCTGACATTGCACACGCCGTTGATTGACGGCACGCGGCATTTGATTTCGAGTGCGACGCTGGAGAAGTGCAAGAAGGGTGTGCGTGTTCTCAACTGTGCCCGCGGTGGGCTGGTGGATGAAGCGGCATTGCTGGAGGCCATAAAATCTGGTAAGGTGGCCGGTGCGGCGCTGGATGTGTTTGAAGAGGAACCACCACCGGCGGACCACCCGTTGCTGGCTCGGGAGGAAGTGATTTGCACGCCTCACCTGGGCGCTTCTACGCTGGAGGCACAGGAGAAAGTGGCACAGCAGATTGCATGCGAAGTGCTGGATGTGCTGATGGACCGGCCGGTCCAGAACGCTGTGAACATGCCGTCTGTGGATCCGGCTGTATTCGATACGATCCGGCCGTACTTACTGTTGGCCGAAAAAGTAGGTGCACTCCAGGCGCAATTGTGCCGGGGGAGCCTGCGGCGAATTGCGATTGAATACCATGGCGATATTTTGAAATATGCAACGTCGCCTATGACGGCTGCCGTGCTCAAGGGGGCAATTTCCAAGTTGTCCGACGAGCCTGTTTCTTACGTGAACGCACCTATTTTCGCACAAAAACGGGGTGTGAAGATTGACGAGACGCGGCGCAGCGACGACCAGGACTATGCCAATCTAATTACGGTGCACTACGAGACTTCAGAGGGAACAACTTCGGTATCTGCCACTGTGTTTGGACGGCGAGACCCGCGTGTGGTACGTATTGATCAATTTGAGGTAAAGGCCAAGCTGGAAGGCGATATGCTGTTTTGCTGCAACCGGGACGTGCCCGGGGTGGTGGGCTGGATGGGATCGTTGCTTGCCGAGGCCGAGGCCAATATTTCGGACATGGCCCTGGGACGGGAGAGCCAAGGTGGGCAGGCCATAATGGTGATCAACCTGGATACGCCCGTGCCGGAGGAGGTCATTCAACGGATCTCCGAAGCTCCCCATGTGTTCTGGGTAGCTCAGGCCAGGCTTTAAGAGAAGGAGAACGAGAATGTCAGTACGGGTAGTTCTGGGCGCCCAGTGGGGCGACGAGGGCAAAGCCAAAGTCGTGGATTATTTGACGGCCGATGCGGATGTGGTGGTGCGTTATCAGGGTGGGGCCAATGCCGGGCATACCATTAAAGCAGGCGATCTGAAATTTGTCTTTCACCTGATTCCGGCAGGGATTGTACACCCGAGTAAGACCTGCGTGATTGGGAACGGGGTGGTGCTGGATCCGACGGCGCTGTTCCTGGAAGTGGAAGATCTGAAGGAGAAAGGGATTTCGGTTGAGAACCGCCTGTTCATCAGCGCCAATACACATCTGGTGATGCCGTACCACAAGCGCCTGGAGCAGGCCAGCGAAGAGAAGATAGGCGCAGGGGCAATTGGAACCACGTTGCGCGGAATTGGCCCGTGTTACCAGGATAAGGTGAATCGTTCCAGTGGGATCCGCGTAGGCGATTTGCTGGATGCGGACGCGCTTGCCGCGAAGATCCGAACCAATGTGCGAGATAAAAACGAAATCCTCAGCAAGGTGTACGGCCAGGAAGCAATGGATGATGCACTCATGATTGAGGAATACGTAGCACTGGGCGAGCGGCTAACGCCTTTTATTACGGATACGTCGGTGTATTTGAACGAGGCGATTGACAGTGGCAAAGGGGTTCTGTTTGAGGGCTCACAGGGCACGCTGCTGGATATTGACCACGGGACGTACCCGTATGTGACCTCTTCCAACACAACGGCCGGTGGGGCCTGTACTGGGTCGGGTATTGGACCCACACGGATCAATGAAGTGGTAGGTGTGGTGAAGGCGTACACGACCCGGGTGGGCAATGGGCCGTTTCCCACGGAGTTGCTGGATGAGATGGGGGAGCGCATTCGTGAAATTGGGCACGAATACGGCGCTACCACAGGGCGACCCCGGCGTTGCGGCTGGCTGGATGCGGTTATTTTACGATTGGCAGCCCGGATCAACGGCCTGTCCAGTATGGCAGTAACCCGGCTGGACATTCTGGATACGCTGGAAGAAATAAAAGTTTGTACGCATTATATGTACCAGGGCAAACAACTGATGCATTTCCCAAATGATTTGAACGTGCTTGCAGAATGCGAGCCGGTGTACGAAACGCTGCCCGGCTGGCAGGCACCTACGAGCCAGATTCGAAGCTGGGATGCACTTCCAGAAAATGCCCGCCGTTATCTGGAGAGGATCAAAGAATTGGCGAACACACCAATTTCGATGGTTTCTGTGGGGCCGGACCGGGAAGAGACGATCGCGGTAGGATAAAGCGGTACCGAAGCTGTGCAATATCAAGAGGCGCAGCGTTCTGTATGCTGCGCCTCTTTTCGATTTTTTAATTTGACGTATCCAGAGAGATTTCCTACTTTGCTCCGGTTTCGCCAAAGGAGTTGTGCGGTGTCGGTTGAGATCACTTTTTTGGGTACGGCATCGGTTACGCCAGAGGCCGGGTGCGATACGGCCAGCTTTCTGATTGGCAGGAAGATCCTGGTAGATACAGGATGGTACTCGGCCATTCGGATGCTGGATTATGGATTTTCTCCCCTGGATCTGGAATACCTGATTCTGACCCATTGCCACCACGACCACTACATTGGGCTGCCTCACCTCTTATTTTACAGGCGCATGCGACAGAAGGATCGCGCCGAACTACCTCCTCTGAAAATTATTGGCCCTGAAGCAGATGTGCAGCGCGTTGTGGACCGGGCACGGGGCCTGCTTCAGGTGGACCGGTTTCCAGATGTGGATCATGTGCCCAACGTGTTTCCACTGGCTCCTGGCAAGTGCCTGGAGACAGACACCTTTCGGCTGGATACCTGTGCGACGATCCATGCTGTACAGGGATTGTGTGTTCGGTTTGCAGACAAAGAAACCGGTTCCGTATTTGGTTTTACAGGTGATACGGCGTACCATCCGCCGATCGCGAAGCATCTGAATGGGTGTCCGTTGATTGTGCACGAAGCGACACACGGAGCCCGTGTGCCGGAAAACGCTTTTGCCAGCGGCCACTCAACCGCTGTGGAAGCCGCGCGGATTGCGGTTGAAGCTGGAGCAGAGCGTCTGGCGCTGGTTCATATGCGAGAAAACGAGGCATCTGCGGCCGTAGAGGCAGCCCGTCAGATTTTTTCTGGGGCTTTCCGGCCTGGAAATGGGGAAGCTGTTGCGATTTAAGATGAGTGCTTAAGAAGCATTTTACCTTAGGGTTGTGAAAGAGTTTGACGTAACGTAAAAGTTTGTTATATTTTTTTGAATTGGAGGCAGATTTTGCTCCGATTTCGAGCCGAGAAAACCCAGAGGGAGGTTCAGGGATGGATACCACGGCGCTGGACAAAAAAGAGGTGCTGGCCCGGGCGAAGGAAACCGGAAGCCTTGTGCGGGAAGACCTTTCGGGGATCAATCTGGAAGGAGAGAACCTTTCGGGTATAGATTTTACCGGGGCCGTGCTGGATGGCGCTTGTTTGAAAGGTGCTCGTCTTCAGGAGGCCCGATTTCACAATGCCAGTTTGAAGAATGCTGATTTGAGCGGGGCAGACCTGCGCAAAGCCTACTTTGTTGCCGCAGATCTTCTGGGGGCCAATCTGGAAGGTGCGAACCTGGACGACACGTTTTTTTCTGGCGCGATTCTGGGCGGAGCCAATTTCAGCAAATCGAGTTTGAAGCGCGCCAGAATTGGTGTGGTGCAGGCTTCTTTCCCGAATCCATCTGGCCGGCCAACCAGTTTTCGAGATGCGAACCTGGAAGAGGCCGTGGTAGGTGCTACGGAATTCCGGGGTACAGATCTGCGTGGTGCAAATTTGAAAGGTGCGTTTCTGTATGAAGCCAGGTTACGTGGGGCCATTATTGATAAGAAGCAATACGAGGGTGCTATTACACGGGCCGAGTCATTTTAATACGATTGTCCGAGGGTGAGCGATATTTCTGGTTGTGTGGTCTATTCGTTTGAGAAGGTGAATCCGGTATGCAAAATGTGACAACCGATACGCTGGGCAGGCCGTTACGGGATCTGAGGATTTCTGTGACGGACCGGTGTAATTTCCGGTGTCCTTATTGTATGCCTGCGGAGATCTTTGGGGAGAAATACGCGTTTTTGCCCCGGGCAGAAATTTTGACATTTGAGGAAATTGTTCGGCTGGCCGGTTTGTTTGTTGGGTTGGGGGTGGAGAAAGTCCGAATTACCGGCGGTGAACCTCTGTTACGGCGAGAAATTGAGGTACTGGTTGCTCGGTTGAGCCAGATTGAAGGCGTGCAGGATCTTACGCTGACGACAAATGGATACCTCCTTCCGGATATGGCACAAAAGCTGAAGACGGCCGGGTTGCATCGGTTGACGGTAAGCCTGGATTCTCTGGACGATGCCGTATTTAAGCAGATGAATGGCCGAGGGTATGGCGTGGAGCGGGTGCTGGACGGAATCCGGGCGGCAGAAAAGGCCGGGATTTCTCCAATCAAGATCAATGTGGTGGTACAGCGTGGGGTGAATGACCATACGGTTGTGGACCTGGCGCGACATTTTCACGGTAGCGGCCATATTGTTCGGTATATCGAGTATATGGATGTGGGCAACCGGAACGGGTGGGAGATGGACCAGGTGGTGCCGGCCAGTGAGGTTGTGGAGCGGATTCATGCTGAATTGCCACTGGAGCCTGTTGCTCCCAATTATATTGGTGAAGTGGCCCGGCGGTATCGGTACCTGGATGGAGGTGGAGAAATTGGGGTGATTGCCTCGGTGACACAACCGTTCTGTGGAGATTGTTCCCGGGCTCGGTTGTCTACAGATGGCAAGCTGTACACCTGCCTGTTTTCAGGAGCAGGCATAGACCTGCGAGAGTCGATGCGGAACGGAGATGGAGACGAAGTGCTTAGAGAGCGGATTACAGGAATATGGAGAAAACGGGAAGATCGGTACAGCGAACTGCGCACAGAAGGAACAGCCGATTTACCGAAGGTAGAGATGTACCAGATTGGGGGATAGTGGAGGATAAGAATTAAATTATTGTTTTTTAATGAATTGACAATTGACAATTGATAATTTTCAATTGTCAATTGGGCTGGTCCTAAGCGGGTTGTGTCGGGTTTGAAGAGGGAAAATGACTTGACAGTATATCATTTTTCCTTATTTTAGTCCTGCATCTCATTCTAAATATTCTTGATCTAAATACTATGGAATAGATGTGTTGTTTCAGAGCTGATCTTTCGGTGGTTCACCTCAGGATTTGTATGAAAGCAGGGCAAGGGGGTTTTGTCATGGCCGAAGCGATGACATGGAAAGAAAAACTGGCGGATCGGATACCCGAGGAATTGGGCCGAGAAGTTGAAATTTTCGAGACGCAGATCGAGTTGAAGAAACAGGGGAAGATGGAAGACCCTCTGTTTGCAGAGACCCGCTTGCGCCGGGGTGCGTATGGCCAGCGTTACGACAACGGCCAGCGCTTTGATGGAACGCGCACACAGATTTTGGCATATCCTGACAGGGATCTGCTCAAGGGTCCGGATACGGTGTGGGAAGCGCCCGGAATGCAGCGTATTAAAATTCCGTTCGGCGGGATGAACACGGAACAGATGGATATGCTCGCAGACCTGGCAGAAGAGTACTCGGATTCTATTTTGCATGTGACCACGCGCCAGGATATCCAGTTGCATTATGTTCATATTGACAATACTCCTGACTTGATGTACCGGCTTGCTGCAGTGGGGATTACTACCCGCGAGGCCTGTGGAAACTCGGTGCGCAATGTAACGGCTTGCCCGCTTTCGGGTGTGTGCCGGACCGAGTCTTTTGACGTGACACCTTATGCGAAAGCCTGTGCGAAATTTTTGATGGGGCACCCAGATACGCAGAATTTTGGACGCAAGTTCAAGATTGCTTTCTCGGGATGCCAGCACGAAGCCTGTGCGCTGACGAGCATGCACGATATTGGAGCAATCGCAGCGACGCGCACCGTAGATGGTAAAGAAAAACGCGGATTTGAGTTTTACGTAGGTGGCGGGCTGGGAGCTGTGCCGCACCAGGCGAAACTGTTTGACGAATTTGTGCCTGTAGAAGAATTGTTGCCCATGTCGCAGGCGATTGGGCGGGTTTTTGCCAGGTTGGGCGAGAAGAGTAACCGGGCGCGTGCACGGTTGAAATTCTTGATCGCAAAGCTCGGGATGGAGGAATTCAAGCGCCTATCAGAGGAAGAGCGGAAGATTCTTCCCGAAGAATCGGCCTGGACGGATTACCTCAAAGATGTAGAGGCGTACAGCGAGACCCCACTGAAAATTGGCCAGGCGCTCAACGGTGTGGCGAAGCCAGAAGGGTTCGATGCTTGGTACAGGACGAATGTGTACCAGCAGCAGCAGGCAGGGTATGTGGTGGTCACTGTGACGTTGCCGTTGGGTGACTTGACTTCGAATCAGATGCGCGGTCTGGTGGAGATTGCACGGAAGCATGTGAACGATACCGTTCGTACTACGGTGGAACAAAATATTGTGCTGCGCTGGGTGAGTGAGACAGATTTGCCGGAAGTGTATGCTGCGCTCAAGAAAATTGGCCTGGCTGAATCGGGTGCTGGTACCATTGTGGATGTGGTGGCCTGCCCGGGCACGGATACCTGTAAGCTGGGGATTTCTTCCTCTCGCGGGTTGGCCAGCGAACTTCGCCAGCGTTTGGGCGAAAAGAGCCTGGAGATGGATCAGGCCATAGAGAACCTGCGTATTAAGATCAGTGGTTGTTTCAACTCTTGTGGCCAACACCACGCGGCGGATATTGGTTTTTACGGTATTAGCCGGAAGGTGGGTGGATATACGGTTCCACACTTCCAGGTTGTGTTAGGCGGACAGTGGACAGAAAATGCAGGTTCGTTCGGTCTTGCGATGGGCGCGGTGCCTTCCAAGCAAGTTCCGAATGTGGTATCGCGTATTACGGAAAGCTATATTAAGGGTCGTGAAAAAGACGAGAGCTTCCAGAATTATATCCGGCGTATTGGCAAAAAGAAGGTGAAGGAGATGCTGGATGACCTGACGGAAGTGCCGCCCTACGAGCTGGATTCGTCGTTTTATACGGATTGGGGCGATGTGCGGGTTTACAGCACAGGAGATATGGCCAAAGGCGAATGTGCAGGCGAAGTGGTGCCCATGGTTCAGTTCGAATTGGCCGGCAGCGAACGAGAAGTATTTGAAGCTCAAATTCACCTGGACGAAGGGGCGTACGAGCAAGCCTACGATCGTGCGTACAGTGCAATGCTGCACGCGGCCAAGGCGCTTGTAAAGACCCAATTCCTGGATGTTCCCGATGATCCGGATGCGATTGTGACGGAGTTCCGGACGCGGTTTTACGATACGGAATTGTTTTATGACCAATTTGCCAAGGGCAAGTTTGCACATTATTTGTTCCGTGTGCACGAAGAGGAAGTAAAAGCATATACTCGTGACCTGGCCCACCAGGTTGTTGAAGAAACCCAGCTTTTTATTGAGGCCGCGCACTCTTGCTACGGCCGTATGAATGTTGTGAGCGCATGAATACATACAAAATCAATCTCAAGTTCTATTTAGAAGACGGGCAGGATATTGCACCGGAGAT
>JAQCGA010000082.1 GCA_027619145.1 bacterium
AACAGGCCTCTGCGCCGTCACCTCGGAGGCCGAACCCGGAAACGGTCGCCCTGGATGGCCACGTGTACCTGCTCGTGCTGTCCTCCCGTAAAATAAAGCGACTGCCTGCTGCGGAACGTGCCATCTGCGTACGTCAAGATACGAACCTGAACCCGGTCACCGTCCTGCGCAATTTCCAACCCCCGATAATCCTTCCCATCTTCAATCTGCTGCTCATTCGGATCTGCAACCACAGCAGCCTGAGAAGGCGTTGCGGGTGGATTGGGGTTGCGAACAGCCAGCGTGCCCCGATCAGGCAACCGATCGCGGCCGTCCTGTGAGAACACCCAGGCCTGCACTTCAGCACTCCCACCAAATGCGTCGGTCCACGGAAACTCCAGCGAATAATCAGACCCCATCTGGTTCACCGGCCCCTGTGCCAGGGGAACCGTAAACATCCCCCGCCTGCCCGGTGTAGGGCCCATGACCTGGAATCCGTTGGCATCCAACCGTACGTGCACCTGCCCTTTCTCGCCACCTGTAAAGTAAAGCGACTGGAAAGGCCGGAACGACCAATTCGCGTAGGTCCGAATCTGGACCCGAACGCGCCCCTCACGAACAGCCACGGCCATCTGCTGAAAATCTTTCCCATCTTCAATCTGCTCCTCGTTCGGATCGTCCGCTACGGCAGCATCTGTCGGTGGTGGAGCCGGTGCGCTAGTCTGTGGTTGTGTTGGCTGGGACGCGGTCTGGCCACCGCCACTCTTCAAGGCACGAAATTCCACTTCAACCCAGCCTGGAACCAGGCGAGGGGAGCCCGGAGGCCCTTCATTCCGGTACGCAACACGGGCGTACATCAACTTGCCTGTAATCACAAGCCCATCCTCGGCCACTTCGCCCCACAACACCTTGGTCACATCTGGCGTAATCCCGTGGCCCTGATCCCACCACACCGCAGACATCAAACCATTACCCACTTTGCCCTGGAACTGCGTGGCTGCAAACGCACTCGCGAAGCTTCCCATGGTCACTCGAACTTTTTCACCTTCTTGCTCAATCTGCATCGTCGTTGTTGCCGAAATCGGTTGCTTCGCCGGGGTAATATCAAGGTAATGATTGGTGCCGCTTACCGTCACCTGGTACTCACCTGCAATCGTTTGTGCAGCAACCTGCGTCGTCCAGCCCAACACCATACTCAACATAGCCGTCATCAGAATCTTGGTAGCGTTCATAACATCTCTCCTCAGGTCTGTTATTTCGTATACCTTTCATTGTATTCTTCCCGACTTCCCGGTCCTCCCCTCCCGGATACTGCTGGATACGGGATACGACCTCCTTTCACTGAATGCTTTTGAATGCTTATGTCATATCTTATTGCTAAGTTATATTAAGTATATTTATTTTATTTTTCATGGTACGTGACACGAGTCACAAGTGGGCTACTTTTTTAAAAATTCAGAAAAAAACAACGACTCATCCACCCCTTCTGAATCCCCGAAACCGTTTGACAAACACAGGAAATTCCCTACTTTAAGGAATAGAAAGCCCCACCAGGTTGATCCAACTGAATCGTTCGCGCTTTCAGCAAGCGTCCCGATCCAGACCCTCTGCTTCCCCACAGGAAGGAGACTCCCATGAGTGTGATCACCATCTCCCGGACATACGGCAGCGATGGCCGAGCGGTTGCTGCCCAGGTTGCAGAAAAGCTGGGTTATCTCTGCATGAACAAAGACCTGATTGCAGAGGTTGCCCGAGAAGCCCAGGTTCCGATTTCCGAAGTAGAACGCTTCGACGAGCAGCCGGAGCACCCGGCACTCCGTGTTTTGCGCAAATTTCTTACACCGGGTCATCCGGAAGCCATTACCGGGCTTTCTGAATACGAATGGTGGACCACCGCCGCGGTACCGGACATCTCTGTAAGCCGGGACAAAGCCCTCTCCATTTTGGACGAAGAGGCGTTTGTGCAACTCACCCGCGAAGTCATGGTACGCCTGGCTGAACGCGGCAACATGATTCTGGTTGGCCGGGGTGGATCGGCCCTGTTAAAAGACCGCCTGGACACATTGCACGTACGCGTTGTTGCACCGCTTGAGCACCGCATCGACACCACAATGGCACGAGATGAATTGAGCCGGGCGGAAGCACTCAAACGGATTCGCAAAAGAGACGAACAAAGAAAACTCTACGTCAAGCGTCACTACGGCACAAACTGGGACGCTTCCGACCAGTTTCACCTCACTGTCAACACAGCCCACATCGGCGTCAACGGTTCGGTTTGTACCATCATAGAAGCCCTGCGACACCTGTAAAAACAGTCCCATAAACAAAAAAACGCCCCGGAGATTGATTCTCCGGGGCGTCTGTATTTCTTTGTAAAAACACTCAACTTTCTTCCGAACATATCCCTGCAAGAATTTCCAGCGCGGCAATGTACCCTCTCCATCTAAAGCCCGCAATCTGCCCAACCGCAACCCCCGAAATACACGAATGCCGCCGAAACTCTTCACGGGCATGAATGTTGGACAGATGCACCTCAATTGTGGGCAACCCGCTGTCTTCAATCGCATCCCGCAGCGAATACCCCACCCCCGTCAACCCTGCCGGATTCACAATGATTCCCTGCACAACCTCCCGTTCCGCATGAATCTTGTCCACCAGATCACCCTCATGGTTGGACTGTAGAAAAATCAACTCACAACCCAATTCTGTGGCCCGTGCAACCATCCGCTGGTGAATCTCCTCCAGCGTCATTGTCCCGTAATGACCTGCTTTGCGCTTGCCCAGCATATTCAAGTTTGGCCCCTGCAGCACCAGGATCTTCATCTTTCCTCCAGTCCTCCGGCCACCCAGAAATGGCAAATTGTCATTCGATCGTAAACTTGAACGCACCTAAAGATACCGCTTTCCCCCTTCAAGCTCCTTTAACGCCGTCACCACATCTTTCACCCGCTGTGCCTGATCTCGCCGACAAATCAACAAAGCATCCGGCGTGTCGACCACCACAAGATCCTCCACATCCACCAGTGCAATCAACTTTTTCCCATCTCCATAGGCCGTTACATTGTGCGCCTTCAACGCAAGCACTTCACCTGAAAACAGATTCCCATTTTCGTCTGTATCCAGCACGTCGGCCAGTGCGCCCCAACTTCCGATATCGCTCCACGCAATATCGGCTTCCAGCGTGGCCACCTTCTCTGCCCGTTCAATAATTGCGTAATCCACCGCAACCTCTTTCATCTTTGGGTATTCCCGGGCAATCGTTTCTGCTTCTTGCGGGGTTCCCACCGCTTGTCCAATCCGCTTGAGCACCGCATAAATTTCCGGCTCGAACCTTGCAAACAAGTCCAGCACCGTCCGTGCTTTCCATACGAACATATTGCTATTCCACAAATATTGCCCGCTCTCTACGTATGACCGGGCCAGCTCTGCATCCGGTTTTTCCTTAAATGCCCCCACCGAGTAGACCGGCTCCCCTTCTACGGTTTGGACAAGATCCCCCTTCTGGATATACCCATACCCCGTCTCCCCACGTATCGGTCGTACACCCAGCGTAAACAGAGTCTCAGGCATTTCTTCCAGCGCGGCCTCGGCCACTTGAAGCAAACGGCAAAATTCTTCTGGCTTTCCAATGTGGTGGTCAGATCCCAGGCTTGCAACCGTACACCCCGGAAACCGCGTCTCCAGCAGAATGCACTCCAGGCCCACCGCTGGCCCGGTATTCCGCAATGCCGGCTCCACAATCAGCCCAGTTTCCGCCAGGTGCGGCACCTGGGTACGGACCAGCGAAACCAGATTCGTCCCGGTAGAAATAAAAAAACCCTCAGGACCCGCAAGCGCCACAATGCGATCCACCGCCTCCTGAAGCATCGTACGTTCGCCCACCATCTTATGAAATTGTTTGGGGCGTTCTGTTCTGCTGTACGGCCAGAGCCGGGTTCCTACCCCACCTGCTCGAATAACAATTTTCATGCAATATTCCATTCGTTAAAGGTGAAAAAAATCGGAGGCAAGCGTCAGTTCTTCCCTATAACCCGGATCGCACACCCCAAACTGAACCCCGGCCTGTTTTGTGCCCAGAACAAGATCCAGCACCTGCCCGGCGTTTTCAACCATGTCCAATTTTGCCACCTTTTCCAAGGCCACCCAGTGCAGGGTGCCTTCGCTGCAGGGGCCCACATCTTCTCGGCCTGTTTGCCCGGTAAAAAAAACCAGATTTACCACATTTCCATTTTCTGGCTGCGTGAGCACCACACGCAGCTGAAGATCTTTGATCTCGTTGGCCTCCAGGCCCGTTTCTTCGGCCACCTCCCGCAACGCCGCACCTTCCAGGTTTCCCAGTTCAGACACCTCCACCTGCCCGCCCACACCGGTCCAGCGCCCCGGGGCAAACTTCTTTGTTTTGGCGCGCCGAAGCAACAGAACGCGGTTTTCCCGAAAGAGGAAAACCGCCACGTAAACCCGAAGTCCTGTACTCATTGGAAAACGTTTCCTCAATCTGCTTGCCGGTCACGTGTCCCCGCCTGTGGATCCCACAACAGAGAAAGCAACCGGGAAACCTCCTTACGCATCTCATAACGCGGCACCACCATGTCCACAAAACCGTGCTCCAGCACCTTTTCCGCACGCTGTGCCGCCCGCAACGCCTCCAGTTCTTCCGCACCCACCGAACTGCCCGTGATCCGCTCGCCCGTAAACCCGATCAATGCATTGGGCTCTGCAATATTCACATCTCCAATCAACGCATAACTGGCCGATACACCTGCCGTGGTAGGATCTGTAAGAATGGAAATAAACAACAATCCCTCTTCGGCAAACAGGGCAAGCTTGGCATTGATCTTGGCCAGTTGCATCAAAGAAAATGCGCCCTCCATCATCCGTGCACCGCCAGACCGGCAGATCAAAATCAGCGGTAACCGCTCTGCAATACACCGGTCAATCAACCGGCTGATCCGCTCGCCTTCTGCAGAAGACAGGGTCCCCATAATAAAACCCGGCTCGTGGATGCCCACACCTACCTTCTGCCCGTTAATTTCGGCCAGGCCAGTACATACGGCCGCATCCAGACCGGTGGTTTTCCGCGCTTCCTTGATCCGGTCCGCATAACGCTTCCGATCCTCGAAATTCAGCGGATCCGTGGACTTCACTTCCTGGGCCACTTCCTGAAATGTGCCAGGGTCTACCAGTCCATTCAGATATTCTTTGTACCCAATCCGAAAATGCGCGCCACAATTGGGACAAACCCCCTGATTCTGCGCCATTTGCTTTCGATAAACCATCTGGTGACACCGTTCGCACTTAATCCATAAATTATCTGGCATACCCCGGCGAACAATGGTCCGGATACCCGATTTCAATTTATCAAACCAATTCATAAGTCACCTTCTTGTGCAAGAGTAAAAAAACGCGCCTGTCCTGGTGCCACACCGAATGGTACCCCGGCTGGTATGTTTGGACCGAAAAATATACGGCCAATAGTCAGCGCTGACAAGGAAATTTATATTCCGCAACTAGTTAGACATCCACACAGGTCGTCATCTACCTTGCCAATGACAACCTGTATTCCAGCGAGCATTTACCCCGCGCCAGGCCACTGTCAAAAGCCAGAATTTCTATTGACTTAACTTCGTTAGTCTTATAGATTAATTGAGATACTTTCAGTAGCCTTATACTTATATCTTCTATCACTGGCACGAGGAATCCCCGGCCTTGCATCCTCCGGTACCCCCTTCAGAAATCTACCTTTCGCTGGTGCTGCCGGCTTACAACGAATCAAAAAAAATTGGAACGACCATCCAGAAAACAATGGACTACCTGGGCACGGCTTCTTATTCCTGGGAACTCATTGTTGTAGATGACGGCAGTTTGGACGATACAGCAGAAATCGCACGAAGGGCTGCCGGAAACAACCCCGAGGTGCAAGTCCTACAGCAACCGGTCAACCAGGGCAAGGGGAGTGCTGTCAAAACCGGGATTTTGCGTGCCACCGGGCAATACATTGGTTTTATGGATGCAGATTTCAAAACCGATCTCTCTTGTATTACAGATGCACTGGAGCGCCTCGAAGCGGGATACGATGTAGTTGTAGGCTCCCGCAGGCTGCCCCAATCTCAAATTGAAACACCCCATAAATTCTACAGGCGTGTGGCCTCTCAACTGTTCAAATACGGCCTTCACATGACTTTTCCGGCATTGCGTGGGCACCAGGACACCCAGTGTGGGTTCAAATTTTTCAAGCAGAATATAGCGCATAACCTGTTCCACAAACTGGTGATCAACCGCTTCATGTTCGACGCAGAAATCTTCTTTCTGGCCCACCGACTAAAATACCAGATCTCTGAAATTCCAGTGCGCTGGGCCAGTGACCCGGATACCCGCACCACCCTGATCGAGGGGATATTTCGAAACCCATACGACCTGTTTCGCATTCGATTCCATCACCGAAACCTGTAACCAGATCAAGTCCGCTTGTCCTCAAATACAACCCGAATGGAGAATCTCTTGTGCTCATTGAAAGTTTGAAAGTCTTCTGTGACCTGGTGGAAACCCAGAGTTTTTCCAAAACCGCTGTACTCAATTCAGTAACGCAGTCCGCCGTGAGCCAGCAACTCAAAAGCATAGAGAAACGGCAGGGACGCCAGCTCCTGGAACGAGAGAAACGACGGCTGACCCTCACCGCAGAAGGGGAAGTCTTTTATCGCTATGCGCGAGACATTGTCCGGCGCTATGAAGAAATGCAGCACCGGATCCAGGCACTGGGGGGGGTGGTTTCCGGCACAGTCCGCCTCTCGGCAATTTACAGCGTAGGCATGCTCGAATTGGCACCTTATCTAAAATCCTACATCAAAGCCTATCCCAAAGTCAACTTACGGCTGGAATACGGCCAGGCCCAGAAAATTTACGATGATGTGGCCAGCGGCGAAATTGACCTGGGTATCGTGGCCTACCCCCGTGCACAACGCAACGTGGACGTGGTTCCATTTAAAGAAGACGCAATGACAATCATCTGCCACCCTTCCAACCCCCTGGCCAAAAAAGAAGCGGTTGCGCCGAAGGATCTCAACGATTTGCCCCTGATCCTTTTTGCACCCGAAACCGCCACCCGAAAAGCCATAGACCGGTTTTTCCGCAAACACAACGTACGCCCCAATGTGGTCATGGAATTAGACCACATTGCCACGCTGATGCACGGTGTAGAAGTAGACATTGGCGTATCCATTGTTCCAGCTTCCGCTCTGGAACACAGTGGAGGCCGCCAGGCACTCAAAGCCCTGCCTTTCAAGGGAGAAGCCATGATGCGCCCTCTGGGGATTCTCTACCGCAAAGGCCGCAGTTTTTCAGTGGCCACCCAGAAACTAATGGAAATCCTTACAGATGGCAAAAACACGCCCCCGCAATCCTGAAAGAAACCAAAACATCTTCGAGGCGTCCAACCATCAAGAAAGGCTTTTCTAAGTCGGCAATCCGTACCCTCGGCGGATTGCCGGTGCTACAATAAACAAGCCGGGAGCCCTGCTCGAAGTGCTATTGCACGGCGCTCAAACTGTGGAGAACGTCAATGACACGCAGAAGCCCCCGGTACGCCAGGTTGCTGGTTGCCGCTCTTATTTTCTTCCTTCCTGGATTTTTGGCGTCCCCCCTGGCAGCGGAAGAACCGGTTTCTTTTTCTGTGCAATCGGATCCATCCGAAGTACGCGCAGGGGAAACCGTCACCGTTTGGATTGATGCGGCCCTCACTGCAGATTGGCATATTTACTCCACCACCACCCCTCCAGGCGGCCCCTATCCCACAGAAATCACCCTCCAGAATACGCCCGAATTTCAGCAGGTCGGGCCAGCTCTCCAACCCCCTCCAATAAAAGAACACGACCCCAACTTTGACATGGTCGTTGAATACTATGGTGGCAGCGTACGCTTCGGCATCCGTGCAAAAGTCGCAGAAAATAGTGCCGTCGGCCCCACCAGCCTGCAGGGAAGCATCCTGTACATGCTCTGCAACGCAACCTCTTGCCTGCCGCCGCAGACCTGGGATTTCGAAGTTCCCATCCAGGTCACCAAAGGCAACGCCCGCGCACAATACATCACCCATCTCCTGCCTCCTACACCTCCTCCTGCACCAGATCTCGAACCGCTCGACGGTACCGGCAGCATTGCCGATGTAGATCGTGCACGGGAACAGGGTCTGGCCGCCTTTTTGTATCTGGCATTCACCATGGGGCTGCTTTCTCTACTCACCCCCTGTGTGTTCCCAATGGTTCCCATCACGGTTTCTTTTTTTACCAAGCAAGAAAATGGTACTCGTTCTGAATCCATTGTCAAATCCCTGGTATACTGCGGTGGAATCGTTGTCACATTTACAGGCCTCGGCCTGCTCTTATCCGCCACCCTGGGCGCATCCGGCGCGGCCCTCTTCGCCGCCAACCCCTGGATCAACTTGTTCATTACCGCCCTTTTCATCGCCTTTGCGCTCAGCCTCTTCGGCCTCTTTGAAATCCGCCTTCCTTCCGGTCTGCTCACCCGCCTCAGTCAGGTCCAGGGGGGTGGCTACGGGGCCATTCTGGTGATGGGCTTTACCTTCTCGCTCACTTCCTTTACCTGCACCGCCCCATTTGTAGGCACCCTGCTCGTACTCACATCGCAGGGCACCTGGATGTGGCCCATCTTGGGGATGCTCGCCTTTTCGGCCGCTTTTTCATTGCCCTTCTTTTTTTTATCCCTCTTTCCCCAGGGACTCAGCGCCCTCCCCAAAAGCGGCGGGTGGCTCAACTCCGTCAAAGTCGTCATGGGTTTTCTCGAACTCGCTGCTGCCCTTAAATTCTTGAGCAACGTGGATCTCGTTTGGAATTGGGGCCTGCTCTCCCGAGAGTTGTTCCTTTCCATCTGGATTGCCATCTTTGTCCTGTGTGGCGTCTATCTGCTCGGAAAGATCCGCTTGCCGCACGACACGCCCACAGATACAGTGGGTCCCTTGCGCCTCCTTTCCAGCCTGGCATCGTTCGCGTTCGGCTTTTACCTGCTCACCGGACTTTTCGGTGCGCCACTGGGCGAACTTGACGCCTTCTTTCCACCTTACGGAAACAAAGGTACTGCGCTCACCCAAACGAGTGAAGAACTCACCTGGAAGCAAGACTACGGCGCCGCACTCGCCGAGGCCAAAGCGACCGGCAAACCCATCTTCGTAGACTTCACCGGATATGCCTGTACCAATTGCCGCTGGATGGAAGCCAACATGTTTACCAAGCCGGAGGTACGTGCCCTGCTGGAGCGCCACGTACGCGTTCAGCTCTATACAGACGGGCGAGAAGAAGTTCATGAACGCAATCGAATCTTTCAACAAGAGCGGTTCGGCACAGTAGCCCTTCCATATTACGCCATTCTTTCATCCCAGGACCAGTTCCTGGCCGGCTTCCCAGGACTCACTCGGGATCAGCAGCACTTTGTGCGCTTCCTTCAAAAAGGCTTGAATGAACGCGCCCAGGCCACAACACCGCCAAAACCAAACGACGGCATCTGAACCCAACCCTTTTTTAGATATTGCTATGTTGATACGCTTGAAAACTTGCGCCCTGTGGTGTACCCTATCTCTCCTTGCATCGGCCTTTCCCGCCCAGGCAGAATGGGACTGGTATGCAGGCGACCTGATCCGATACGACGCGCGCAACACCACCGCCGTCATTCGAGAACGGGTCCAGCAAGGCATGGACGTCGGCCTGGACTGGTTGGTCCTGGCGGGATACGCGCGTCAGGGGGTTTTTACTGGCTTGCAGCAAATTGTGAAAGAACACGACCTGAATGCCCCCCGAATGACCCCGATTCTGGGCACAGGATGGTCAGCCTCCAATACAGAAGAGGAGGCCCTGCTTTTTATGGGGGTGGACCCTCGTGCGCCGGTTCCCAGAGACAGTCTGGCGCAAGTTGCAGCCTGGGTAGAATCGCAAAGCGGCGTTTCCATCTTTCCTCCAGCCAGGTTACCCGGGCAATTCTCACAGTCCCGGTGGTACACCGGAGCGGCCTTTCTGGGTCTGTACAATGGCATATGGGATCCCGCCTGTGAACCCGGCGCAGAGTGGGACCGTTTGCTCACATCAGGACACCGCATTTTTCTTCTGGCAGGCAGCTCGGAACCCCACAGCCAGAAAACCTACGTCTGGGCGGAAAACAACCAGCCCGGCAGCGTCCTGTCCAGCCTGCGCCGGGGGGCGGCCTACGTTGCCCAGACCAACGGCATCCAGATGAACATCCGCGTAAACGGCCAGACCATGGGCGGCACAGCTCCCGTCTTGAGCGAAGCCTACATCCGTCTACGCGCCGTGTCCCGGCATCCCATCAGCCGCGTACAGGTCGTTGCAGACGGAGAAGTGATCTGGGTTGCCAGGCCGAACAGCACGGTTTGGGAAGAGCGAATTTTCCTACCCCTGGCCGGGCGCAGCTACATCCGCGCAATCGTAGAAAGCGAAGCCGGCGAATATCGCACCATGAGCAATCCCATTTTCCTGGTTTCCGAAATTGACGGTCCCGCAGGCGAAATCCCACTGGAAGCACCAGAGCACCTTTCCCCCTCTCCCATCTTTCCAGAAATCGACGGTGCCCTGGAAGCCATCTCCAGGCTGTCTCCAGAATCCCAGGATCGCATCCTGGCCGAATTCCTGCGCGACGTCCGCATGCGTC
>JAQCGA010000083.1 GCA_027619145.1 bacterium
AACAACACCTGCCACCCCTCCATTGAGAACTACTGAGGCGCGACTATCGGAGCTTTCGTCATCACTCAACGAATTGCTCAGTATGGCTGTGGGAAGTAATATCAGCGCACCCATCATCAGGCCCTCCACAACTCCCTTCTTCCGGTTCTTAAAAGAAATCCTGCTGATCTCCGCAGTCCTGACGGCCTCTGACACCTTCGATTCTTTGGCATGCCAAAAAGTGGAATCAGGAGAAATCCGGGTAATCTGAGCCACAAACGATCTTCCATCCTGGAGCACCAGCTCAACTGTCCGGTTCCGAACTTCCATATTCACCCGGCGAAGAGGTGCGTTGTCCATCTGGGGCGACAAAAATACCTCGCTCGTATGACCACACCCCAAAAGTGTCCCCATAACGATAACCACACAAAGTCGTTGCAGCATAGTGGCCACCTTCTTTGAGAAGTTGTAGGACCCGAAGGCGTTCGTTCAGTAAACTACTGCGTTATAATACGAACCGCGCTGATTACACTCCTGCGTCCATCTTCCAGGTTCGGCAATCGCCCATATATATTTGGCCTTGCTTTGCAGACAATTTGTAGGACGATGCAAGCCAACAAGTATGAGGAGACACCCTGCTTTGGGGAATATTTCGGCATAAAAAACCCTACCCTCCGGGCGGAACCACCTCTTCTTTCCGGGCCACGCGGATCCCTTCCTTTTCATCTACACGCCAGAGCAGCAGGCCACCAACAACGAAGAAAAAAACGAGAGAAGCAATGCTCAGGCGGCTTCCCCCGGTAATCTGGCTGACCACGCCGAAAAGCACCGGCCCGAGGATACCGGCAAACTTGGCACTGGTGCTGAAGAACCCAAAGAATTCAGCGGCCTGATCCCTGGGAATCATGGCAGCGTAGAGCGACCGACTGAGCGCCTGAGTGCCACCCTGGACCATCCCCACCAGGATGGCCAGAGCGTAGAAGTGGGCGGCCGTCCGGACGAAGAAACCGCCGATGGCAATGAGCGTGAAGACGCCCAGCCCCAGCAGAATCGAATGCTTGGTCCCAATACGCCGGGCCAGCAGACCAAAACCGAACGTGCACGGGATGCCTATGAACTGGGTGATCAAAAGCGCAGCAATCATATCGGTCAAACCGATGCCGATTTCGTCCCCGAAAGCAAGAGCCATCACCTGGATGGTACCGATGCCATCGTTGTAAACCCAGAACGCGACGAGAAAGAGCAAAAGCTGGCGGTACGTCTTGAGCCGACCAAAGGTATGCGAGAGGCGTTCAAAGCCAGCCCGCACGGCATGGGCCGATTCTCCTTCAACCCGCACAACCGGTGGTTCGGTCACATTTCGAAACAGGGGCAGGGAGAAAAGCGCCCACCAGACTGCCACGCTGAAAAACGAAACGCGCACGGCGAAATCCATCCCGGGCATGGCGAACCAGGCCGGCTGCATAATCCACAACACGTTTACGGCCAGGAGGATACCCCCGCCCACATAACCCATCGCGTAGCCCCGGGTGGAAACCTGGTCGATGTCCTCCTTCCGGGCAACGTGAGGAAGCAGGGATTCATAGAACACGTTCCCCCCGGCAAATCCCAGACGGCCCGCAATGAACAGGGCCGAAGCCAGAAGATAGGCGTCACTGTCCAGGAAAGGCAGAAGAGCCGTACTCAGAATGCCCAACCCGGCAAAAGCGGCAATGTATTTTTTCTTTCCACCCGTATGGTCGGAAACAGCACCCAGCACAGGTCCCAGGATGGCCACCAGAAACAGACCCACCGATGCGGTGTAGGCCCAGTAGGCTGTGGCATCCGCCGCGTGCCCGGCCGCAGTGACCAGGGAACGGTAGAAGGGAGGAAACATCCCGGAGATAATGATGGTGGCAAAAGCCGAGTTGGCCCAGTCGTACATTGCCCAGGCGTTGACCGTTTTACGGTATGTCCTGTCCTCTTCCGATTTCAGAGCTCCGGATTCCGACATGGAACCCTCCTGTACATTTGCCGGTAATGGATCCCGCTCCGGATTTGAAACATCCGTGGATGGATGTCTTTCAGACAACCATTTATAACCGTTAGAACTGCCTATCATACACTCCGCGAGGTAGCAGGCCGGTTTGAGAGGTTGAAGCAAGGTACAGTTCCCGATCCGGCAAGGAATATTTCGGCCTTGCAAACACAATATATGTCGGCCTTTTCTTCGTCACAAATCAATTCTTATAAAAATAATAAATATGGCTTATGGGAAAATTACAGTCCAACCATTTTCAACAAATCGTTTGCAGGACAGGAGATTGGGTTCCCTCTCACGATATCGCCACATACGATATTTGATCCAACCTAGTGACGATCGACGCACTGAAATGGAGCCTCAAGGCATATCTTCGGCCCGACATAGAGAGCAGTACTGCGCCTGCGATTCTCGATGTCGGGCCGAAGCAATTTTCACTTCCCTGTGGGAAACCGGAGCCACGCCACCACACCCGCGTGATCGGACGGCCACAACCCGGAAGGGGTCCGGTCGCGGATCTCGTCGCCCAGTACATCTGCCCCCAGGACTTCCAGGCCATCGGGGCTTCGTGTAAAAATCAGATCGACCCGTTTGCTAAGCGCCGAAGGAACGTTCAACAGGTTCTCCAGCTGGGAACCGGTGAATCCGTTCCGGTCAGAATATACCACGTTCCAAACATCCGTCATCCCGGCACCCACGAGGTCTGAGTAAGTCTGCGTGGTGGTGCCCAATGCATCGGAATTGAAATCGCCCAACAGGATCACAGGCAGCGGCTCTGCGCCGATGATCTGCAGAAGCTCTCCTGCCTGCAGGCGCTGAACGGGTTCCACGGCCCCTGTTTCCAGATGGGTGGCGAAAAAACGAACGGTCCGCCCGGCCACCTTCGCCTCCACGGATGCCCACGCTCTGGGGATTTGAACAGGCAGGCCGCCCACGGTAACCGGCACCCGGGCCTGGAACTTCTCTTCTCGTATGTTGCCAACCTGCACGCCATCCCGCACCAGGATCACTTCTCTGTCGGTCATGCGGATATCGGCCATTGGCGTCGTTTGACCGGTGAACAGAGGCAGTTCGATATCCACCCCTTCTGAAATGGCGGCCGCCCGGTAGGTCAGCCCCCGAGCCTCCAGTTCAGCCAGCAGGACAGCGAGAAAATCTATCGCCACTTCTGTTGCTGGCACCGGATTTCCAGCCAGCACATCGCCCGGATTTTGAATGCGGAACAGCGAGACCTCCTGAAGCCCGATCAAATGGGGGCGAACGGAAGCGATTTCGTCTGCAATGGCTCTGGCACGTTCGGGGAAATTCGTCTGCTGTACCACCGCCCACGCTTGTGCTGCAAGCACTGGAATAGGGATTTCCGGATTGGCCGGGGCCAGGATACGGTTAATGTCCGTACCCAGATAGAGGTTCTGCGTCATAACAATCACCTGGGGACCAGGGGGTTGAATCTGGATGGGTCCGCCAATGGGAAGGGTAAAGTGGTTTTCCCTTCCTCCATCAATGGGAATACTCCCCCATTCGCCAAGGACTTTACCCGATGCCGGATCAGTGGCTCTTGCCAGATAATATCCCGAAGCGCCGGAACGCCAGAACTGTACAGCGTCGGCTGCAATATGAATCTGTGCCTGCCCGTCGGCATCCGTCGTTCCAACCCACTGGTAATTGGGAGACCGGCCGGAGATAGAACGCGAAAAAGCCACCGTCGATCCCGCTGCCGGCGTGCCGTCCGAATGAACAACGGTAACGAACACGCTGGCCTGCTGCGCCGCAGGGGCAGCCAGTTTGGCCAACCCTGGTCCGTCGGCCCTGTCAGGCGCATCTTTCCTCCGTCATCTCGGCATCCAACCATGGTAATTACCAAAAGCGCTACAATCCACGAACCCTGAAGCAAGTATCGAGCTTTCATCGTATACCTCCTCTACTGTGATGGGATCAACCGCGCTTACCGGAGAGCACGGATTCCCTGTATCAATCCACGATTCATCTGATTCTGCGGTCCGCTTTACAACCGGCAATCGCAAACCGTATGCCAGAGGGCGTACAATGAAATTCGGGCGAAAAAACCGGCTTTTAACCGTTTTTTCGCCCGAATCTTAATCGGAAGATGCCAGATAATTCTTGCAGGTGCAAAAAGAAAATGGCAGAGGATTCTCCTTATCCGACCCCTTTCAAAACACCTGAGAGAAGGTGACGTACATGCCTGTGTTGCCCTCGGAATAGCCATAATCTGCACGCACAATCGTGCTGTACCAGTGAAAGCGGAGCCCGGCACCCGCACCGGCCTTCCATTTATCCATCGCCGGGCCATCCGAGCGGCTGAAGACCTGACCGGCGTCGCCGAAGGCGAGCAGACCCAGGTAAATGTTCCGGCTCCGGGAGATCGGGATGCCACGCCATCGCAGTTCACCATTGAGCAGGATGCGCCCGTCCCCACGCTCGCTGGCAGCAGGACGGCCCCGCAGGGTGTTGCTGCCTCCCAGATCGAAGGCCTCGTAGAACGGCACACGCCCGAATGTGAGGCCGGCGTTGAGCCGGTGGGCAATCACCCAGCTTTCTCCTACCGGGAGGAAATGCCGATGATCGTAGGTAATTCTTCCGCTGTTGAAGTCTTTGCCCAGGCCGTATTCCACAAGGAGTTCTTCCAGGAAACCCGAAGCGCTGTTGTTATAATCGTCCCGGGTGTCATACCGCAGGGCCGCACCGGTCTGGACGTTTGCCCCGCCCTTTGCGCCGCGCGGGTTTGCATCAAAGAGGATGTTCCCGGCTTCCTGGTTGGGGGTAACGCTGTTGTGACCCACCTGCAACCCCGTGCGCAAACGCCAGGGGCCTCGCAGGTCCTTGATCCACGTCACCCGCGCTTTGGGGTACTTCTGTTCAAACGTTTTCTGCTCCCTGGTGTACGTGTCCAGCACGCTGTCCGTCAACCCACCGTGATAGTTGGCGTAGTCTTCCTTTTCGTAAAGGGCTTCGAGTTCCACCCGCTGGCCGGGCCGGACGTTGGGAAGGTCCAGGTAGAACCGGTGCGCCCATTTCCCTTTTGTAGAGAAAAAGGCCTGAACACTGTAACACGTGCGGTATGGAACACTGGCCCCGTCATAGTTGTAGAGATTGACCCGCAAACCGTACCCGGTTCCGTCGTCCGAACTGAAATTGAGAAGGGGAATGGGGGTGAGTTTTCTCCCCTGAAGCGGATTGACCTGAGCCTGAACGTAGGCGGTCAGGCCCATTACCACCAGAAACCCCATCGCGCAGTACAACAATTGTTTTTTCATCGTTTTCTCCTCATACCGCACAGGAAACCGCAGGAGACGGTGGGTTCCCGGGTGAGAGAGGTTGCGGTTTCCGGGATAGTTCGTTGTGTACTCCCTCAAATTCTGAGACGAACCGGACCAATTCCTGAATCTTATGTGCGGAGACACCCGGATAAACCGGGAGGTAAAGAATGCGGTCCATCATGTCAATCGCTTCCCGGGGAGCCAGGTCGGGCCGGCCGGGAGGCGGGGCTACCGCGTAAAGGACGGAGGCGCCCCGGGTGGCATCGTATCCCCGAGCCCAGAGGTGGCGGGCCAGGGCTTCCGGACTCTGGCTCAGGATGGAAAAAAGCCAGCAGGTGTGCGCGCGTGCGGATGCGCCCGGGCAGGGCACGCAAAGGGAAGCACGTGCGGCCCAGCCCACAGCGGCGCGCTGTTTGAGGCTGGAAGCGTCGAAGTTGCAGAGCTTGCGGTAAAGCAGCGCAAGCAGGGCGTGGGCGGGCTGTTGCCGGATGCACTGGAAGAAGTCGTTCCCGGTAAACCCCCGGACGGTCCTGCTGAGAACCCAATCGTGCGTGGTTCCCAGGAAACGACAGAGATGGTAGAACGCTCCGAACAGGATCGGATGACAGAGGAGTTTCAGGAGCGCGTATTTGCAGATTTTTCGCAGATAGACCCACGTGCTCTGATGCGGATCCCGGGACTGGATGTTCTTCGCTTTGCGGCAGAGCGCCGGGTCGCGAAATCGAAGAAGCCCGCCCCCGAGCGCGGTAGCGGTTTTGATGGGACCAAAGCTGAACATAGAAACGTCGCTTTCAGAATGGCCCCGATACCCGTTTCCGACGTAGGCCTGCGCACAGTCTTCGATGACAAACAAGCCGTGCTTCCGGGCGAAATCGAGAACGAGCTCCAGGTCCATCCGGCTGCCGAAGAGATGGGCGATAAGGATGGCCCTGCTGTGCGGCGTGAGGATGCGGGCGAGGTGGCTGGGATCGATCGAGAGGGAGCACCCGCTGACATCGAGAGGAACGGGCACCAGGCCGTGGTGTTCAATAATCCGGACCATGTCGGGAATGGTGACCGCAGAGCAAATGACTTCGGACCCTGCGGGAAAGGCGAGGGTTCGGAGCAGCAGGTCGAAGCCGCTGCGCACAGAGAGACAGGCGAGCGCCCGCCCGCCGGGAGCCCAGAAACGTTCGAGGCGGTCCCGACCGGTCGAAGGATTGTCTGGACCGAAACAACGCCAGATCCCGAAACACAGGTCCAACCAGGAAATATCCAGCTTTTTTCGGGGGATCATTGGTAGTTTTCCGATTAAATTAAAGGGAAATTCATTGTATTCCTCTGTCACTTTTCAAACATCATTTGCCAAGTACGGACCGGGCAATTTCTTTTAATCCATTGTAGTCAAGGCCGCCTACGTGGCGCGCGGTGATGACGCCCTGCGCATTGATGGCAATGGTGGTGGGAATCGCGGAAATAGCATAGGCCTGCCCAACCTGACCGGTTCCGTCGAGCAAAAAAGTCCACGTGAGATTATGTTGCCGAACAAAAGCCTCAACCTGTGCGGAGGATTCCTGGAGATCGACTCCCAGAATGAGAACATCGTTGCCCATGTCCTCGTGAAGCTTCTTCAGCGCCGGCATTTCAGAGACACAGGGACCGCACCAGGTAGCCCAAAAATTCAGAAGGACGGGTTTACCCGCTTTGGACAGGACGAAAGTTTGCCCGTCGAGCGTTTTGAGACTGAAGTCAGGTGCTTTTTTACCTGGGAAGAAGCCTGCACTTTCGCTCAATTCCGATTCCGTCGATTTGGGCGCGCCGCAGGCGACCAGCGCGGCTGCAAGCAGAAAGAGAATGAAGTGTTTCATCACGACCTCCTGTTTCGTCATCAAAAATTAAATACGAAATCCACGTAAGGGATAACACCGGTATCCTCTCCAAGCAACGTAAACAGAGCCAGGTCCACACTCAATTTTTCACCCAAAAAGCGTATCCCCCCTGAAACCAGAGGCTGGTCTACCCCCGGGAAAATCCAGTTCTCGGTCACAAATGCCATGTGCCGGGACAATCGGTGTTCCCCACCTACCATCACCATCGGCTTTTGCTCAACATCTCCATCCACAAACCCGTACCCGAACCCCGCCGTAAGATGGCTGTTGGTTCCTCCGTAAGTCCCCCCCCCATAAACAATCCCTGCCGTTACCTCGTCCGGCACTTTTGCCAGCAGAAGGCCTGCCGCAAGATGAAAATTCTCTGATGCGCTGATCCCCACTTTCGGAGTGAAATAAAACAACTGCTCGTTCATATCCACGCCCGGGAATAAAGAAATCCCTCCGCCCACCGTAATATGGTCCGTCACCCCGTAAGAAATTCCAGGGAAAAACAGATAATAATCCGAAAAATATCCCGCCCCCTTTTTCAACTGGCGTGCCGTAGGCGCAAAAAAGAGCCGGGTGGAATTGGGGTTCGGAAACCAGTACTTCCCATTCCGCATCGCAGAACGTGGAACCAACCGGATCTCCTTCACCTTCGAAATCAAAATCATCGTTGTACCGAAATCCGTCTGGAACTGGATCTCTTCCTCATGAATCTCCACGATCCGCCCAATCATCGTAGAACCATCGTGCGTTGTCAAAATCTGCAAATGGTCTACATCGGGAATTTCCAACCCCTGAAGAAAGTCCCGGGCGTCTATATCCCCCGCCATCAGGGGCACAATCACGAGGCAAAGCCCCAAAAAAACCGCCGAAATAGACCTTTGTCCGCTCACGATCGTATCCTTTCGTAGAGTGCAACAGCACCCTTTTTACACCTGGAGAGACATTCACACTCTATGCCGGAAGCTGGCTTTCCTTCGGGTCCGGATGCCCATTGAACGATCTGAGTCGCCTGCCCACCAGCAACAACACAAACCCCACCTGTATCCAGAACAACCTCCGGATGCGCCGGATCATCCCCACCGCCAGCCCCAGCCCGGGGGCCAGCCCCATCGTATGAAACAGAAACGCATGGCCACCTTCAAACACCCCCAGCCCGGCTGGCACAAAACAGAACACCGTATTGATCACCACCATCAACGCGTGAAATACGAGCACCTGCACGAGCGGCAGCGGGTGCCCCAACACATACAGGATAAACGAAATTTCCAGAACACCCAGAAGCCACCCGGCAAGGTGCAATCCCAGAAGCCCCACAAATCGCAATAGACCCATCCGGTAAAACGCCGCCAGATTCCGGTCCACCTCCACAGCCCGATCTCGAAACCGTTCCAGGCAAGAGACCCGCAACCACTTCGCCAGATCCAGAACTCGGCTGCAAGGATTGCGGCGCTGGCGCAGTACGCCCAGCACAATGACCAGCGACGTCAGCGCCAGTCCCACCACCAGGCCAATCCGCGCCTCTCGCGAAAACGCCAGCCGGTGCAGCGCAACCGCAGTTCCACCCAGTACAAGTACCAGCCCGCTCAGCGCCTCCATCGTCTTGTTCAACACCAGCGACGGCACACCGCGTCCCGCACGAACCTGTCCCCGTAGCATATACGCCTTGACCAGCTCTTTGCCAACCTGAGAAACCGGCATCACATTGCCCAGCGCCTCCCCGGACAACTTGATACGCAACAATTTCACAAACGTCGGCGGACGTTCTTCCCGGTCGAAACACCACCGCCATCCCCATGCGTTCACCGCGTGCGCTACCCCGGTGATCCCAATCACCACCCCATACCCCCACCCCATCATCTGCAGGTACTGCCAGACATCCTGGCTGTGAAACTGATACAAAAGAACACCCAGCAGCACCAGCCCCAACAGCACCAGCAGCGAATGCGTTTCCCATTTCATCTCCGCCCCTCCTCTCCAGTATGGCGGAATGCCATCACCACTGGAAGCCCCCGAATCACACATAACGCCACGGACGCATACATGGCCGCAAGCGCAACCCCTGCCAGAACCGCCGTCGCTCCTGCCGGCACAGCATCCAGCCGCGCCGCATTCCAGGTGAACAACCCGCAAAACGCCACCGCCTTGGCCACCCCATACGCCGCCCGGCTCAACCGCGATGCCACCAGGGCATATCCAATTCGAGACTTCATCATCCACCGGGCTCCAAAAGCGGTGAACCCCTGAGACAGCGCATAACTGCGCAGCGTATCCGTAACAAATCCCCGGCTCAACACCACCACCGGCACCCACAACGGGACCAGATGCAACCACGCCAGCACCACCCACCACACATTCTCCGCAATCCGGTCCCCGGCAATATCCAGCAATCCGCCAACCTGGCTCTCGCACCCCCATCGCCGTGCGGCATATCCATCCAGCCAGTCCATCACCAGCGCCGCCAGTACCAGCGGAACCGCCGCCCACGCCAGCACCGGCCTTCCCGAAACCGCAAATGCAGAAGCGAAAAACAGGAACAACACACGCCCACCCGTAATCAAATTGGCCGCCTGTTTCCGCAGAGTACCGTCCTGTACCCATCCGTATGTAGACATAAGAAAACCCTCCTTTCGTACAACCCAGGAGGGCAAACACCGTGCCAGAAATCAAAACCACTGAATTCACGCGAAAAACCGGGACTTCAGGTTCCGGCCACCCTGAAATCCATCCACTCTGATGCAAGAAAAAAATGGCAGGTGCAAGATTGAAATGGCAGGAAATCCAGCTACCACAAAATAGTTAAGAAACCATCGCCTTTCAACCTTTCTTGATCGTGTATCCGCCTCATGTCCGATATACATCCGGATCGATCCCCAACTCCTTCAACTTCTGCTGTAACGCCTGGCGTTTCATTCCCATTGCCGGAGCCGCCTGGCTCACATTGCCACCGTGCGCTTCCAGCGCCCTGCAAATATACACCGTTTCAAATGCCCGCACCGCACTCCGTTTTGCCTCCTGAAACGAAGCCCCTTCCTCCCAGTGCGGCACCTCCCCGCCTTCCTCATCCTCTGCCTTCACCTCCGCAGACAGCAAATCAACCGTCAAAACATCCGTCTCGCTCAGAATCACCGCACGCTCAACCACATTCATCAACTGCCGCACATTCCCTGGCCATGAAAACCCCATCAGCCGCTTCATGGCCTCCGGCGCAATCGATGCAACGGCCTTTCCGTGTTGCGCATTAAAACGCTCCAAAAAATGTTGTACCAGTAGCGGTAAGTCTTCCCGGCGATCCCGCAACGCCGGTAACAACAGATCTACCACCTTGAGCCGATAGTACAGATCTTCCCGGAACCGACCCGCTGCAATCTCATCCGCAAGATCTTTGTGTGTTGCACTGATCACCCGCACATCTACCGAAATCGTCTGCGAGCCACCCAACCGCTCAAACGTGCGCTCCT
>JAQCGA010000084.1 GCA_027619145.1 bacterium
GGGTCAGGGGTTGGAGGTCAGGGGATTAGTCGATGAATTCTTCTGCGACGGGGTGGCGGGCGGCTTGGATGGGGGTGCCGTGGAGGCTGATGGATTCTTCTTCGGAGGTAAGTTCAAAGTCCACGGGCAGGTCGATGCGGAAGACGGCGCCGGCGCCGGGGCGGCTGATGACGCGGAGGTTGCCCCGGTGGGCGGAAATGATGCGGGCACAAATGCTGAGGCCGAATCCGTTCCCTTTTTCTTTGGTCGAATAGCCGGGGTCGAAGATGCGGTTTTGTTCGAGCCGGGGAATGCCGGGGCCATTGTCTTCTACTTCGATGAAGACGGAGGCGCGCTGGATGTCGTACCCGGCCTGGACGGTGACGGTGCCGGTTTCGTCTACGGCTTCGAGGGCGTTGATGACCAGGTTGGTAATGGCTTCGTGTAACATGCCGGGGTCTACTTTGACGTGGGGGACGCGGTTTTCGGAGACGAATTTGAGGGTTTTTGTTCCGGCGTGGCTGGAGACGGTTTCATGAATTTTCTGGACGAGTTGTGGAACGTCCACCAGGGAGGGATTCATGGGGTCCTGTTTCATGGAGCGGAGGTAGACGACCCACTGGTCGTAGATGCGTTCCTGTTCTCGGGTAATGGCCTGGAGTTCTTCGGTTGCGTCCGGCGGGGGTTTTCGGATGAGGCGTCGGGTGCGGCTGCCTACCAGGCCCATGAGGTTTTTGATCTGGTGGCCCTGCGTGTAGAGGCTTTCTCCGACCTGTGCACGTCCCAGGTCGATGAGTTCCATCGAGAGCCGGACCAGGGCCGAGGCTGCCCGTGCTCCAAATTCATCGATGATGGAGGTGTATTCCTGTTCCATTTGCGCCGGGCTCATGCGGTCGAAGAGGAGTTGGGCCAGGTTGCGGTAGGGCAGGGTGTAGTCCGGTTCCAGGTGGATGGCAATTTTGAACGCGCCCAGGGCTTGAAGGGTCTGGTTGGATTGCATGAGCAATACACCCAGATTGTTGTGGCCGGGTGCAAAAAAAGGATCTGCTTCGAGGCCGCGCCGATAGGCGAGAATGGCTTCTTCGGCGTTTTCGGGGCGGTCGTCCAGGAAGCTGCCCAGTAAGAAACAGGTTCGGTCCAGAATGGGACAGGGCACGCCCCGGTCTGCGGCCTGCAGGATGTAACGCAGACCATCGATGGCTTGCAGACGGTCTTCCGAACCGGGGGCGCCTCGGGCGTATTGAAGGGAGAGGTGGAACCGGGCGTGGAGGTGGTCCGGGTATTTCTCGAGGGCGGTTTCAAATGCCTGTTTGGCTTCTTGCAGGCGGTCGCCTTTGACCAGACAGAGGCCGGCTTTGTAGCGGAGGTCTGCGTTGTCGGGTGACAGTTTCATGCAGTTCTTGAAGGAGTCCAGGGCCGCTTTCCAGTCTCCCTGGCGGTAAAAAACAACGCCCATATTGTGGTGTGCGCGGATGCAGGTAGAATCGATGGAGATGGCGGAATGGTAGAGGGCGATGGCGCTTTCAAAGGTACCGGATTCCAGGGCGGTATCCCCTTCGGACCGGCGCTGTCGGGCATCTGCGTTCGAAGATTCAGGCAGACCACTGGCCACGTCGATGCGGTCTGTGAGCGCGGCAGGTTTGCGGCCGTTGTGCAGTTCGGAGGGGGCCACGGAAGGGGCTCCTGGGGTTGTGGTGGTGACTGGTCTCGGGGCAAACAATCGATCATTCGTAGTAGGGCCGAGGCATGCCTCGGCCCTACGGCGACGTTCTAAATAAGCCATTCCTGCGGCTGTATGTCAAGGCTCAGATGGTTTGCAGGCCCAGTTTGCGGAATTCCCCTTTTAGCTGGCGGCGCGAACGATTGAGCCAGGTTTTGACGGTGCCCATGGGAACCTGGAGAGCCTGGGTAATTTCTTCGTAGGACCATTCCTGGACGTAGCGGAGCCAGACGGCTCTGCGATAGCGTGCAGGAAGTGCGCGGATGCCCTGTCGTACGAGTTCCCGGTGTTGCTTCTGTTGTACGATGCGTTCGGGGTTTTCGGATCGAATCAGGTCATAGTCTATGTCTACGGCAATTTCTGGGTCTTCCATGCCGTGAATCCACCGGTGTCGGACCCGTTGTGCGCGCAGGTGAGACCGGTGGACGTTTAGCGCAATTTGGGTAAGCCAGGTGGAGAAGGCTGCATCTCCCCGAAACGCTTTGAGGGAACGAAATGCCCGTAAGAAGGTGGTCTGGGCCAGGTCGTCGGCAACGTCCCGGTCCCCGGTGCGGCGTGCGAGTGTGGCAAAGATCTGGGCATAGTGGGCGCGGTAGAGTTTGTCGAAGGCGGCGTGATCACCTGCAATGGCCTGGCGGATATACTGGGGTTCCTCGTTCAGTGACATGGATGTCCTCGGAGAATGTTCGGGTGCGAAGGCGCAAGGCACTGGGGGCAACTCTGACCTAACCCCCCGGCCCCCTTCCTGGAAAGGAAAGGGGAGTAAAAACAGGCTTCCATAGGGGGTGGGGTCAGTCGTAGGATTCACGCGTGAGGAGGCGGTAGCCCACGTAGAGCAGGAGCAGAGGGACGATGAGTTTGACGAAGACCCATAGAAGGAGGAAGAGCGAACCGACGATCTGGAAGATGACGCCCAGAGCGATGGAGCCTCCGATTATAATGAGAAGGATGCCGAGGATTTTGGCGAGCATGGGAGGTCCTTTCTGCGGGTGATTTATACGTCCGGATGTTGTGTCTTTTCTTGGCGTGCGAGTTTGTCATCAATGGAAAGCATGACGTCCTGGATGTCGGTGAGGCGTTTTTCCAGGTTGTTCAGTCGATCTTCGAACTGTTCGGCCCGGTTTGACGAGATTCCATTTTTCTTTATTCGTTTGGAGTGGGAATTGAGATAATTAACGAGACCGCCGGTAACAATAATCAGACAAATACCAATTGCGATTTGCAGGATGATTCCCATGCGCGTTCCCTCCCAGGAGACGTCATCCGAGGTTCATTCGGCGATTGAGTCGGTCGTTGATGGACATGAGGATGTCCTGTACGTCTGTGGCGCGTTGTTCAAAGGCGGAGAGACGTTGATCGATGTTTTCTGCAGGGGCTGATGACGGCGCTCTGGAGGAACGGTTGAGGTATGCGACGGCGCCACCTGCCGCGATGATGAGGCAGATTCCAAGAACGAGCTGTGTGAGCCAGTTGGAGAAGAAGCCGGATTCGGTGTGGCTGGAGTGTACGATGAATCTTTCGTGTGTGCGCGGCTTTGCACGTACCACAATTTTTGAATTTGCGAGGCCGGATTCTTTCATTTTTGCGATGTATTCGGAAGTAACGTTGGTGGCGGCAAGCTGTACGATGTCCCGGATGGAGATGCCGGGGTTCTCGGCGCGCATATTGCGGATGTATTCAGGGGTAACGTTGACGGCGGCGAGTTGCACGATGTCCCGGACGGAGATGTCGGAGTAGCCGAGTTCACGAATCTGGCGGACGTATTCGGGGGTGACGTTGACAGCGGAAAGCTGGGTGATGTCCCGGACGGAGATGTCGGTATAACCGAGTTCACGAATCTGACGGACGTATTCCGGCGTTGCCCGGACGGTCCAGAGTTGTACGATGTCGCGGACAGAGATGTCGGAATACCCCAGATTTCGGATCTGCTGGACGTACTCTGGCGGAACGTTGACGGTGGCGAGTGTGGAGATTTCCCGGGTCGAAAGAGGACGGGAATTGTCCTCGGAAAATGCCGCACCAAACAGGAGATGCAGCGTGCCGCAAAGTGCGAGCCCGGTGCTCAGGAGATGTTTACGGAAGAGGTCCATAGGATTTCCTTCAAGAACAAGGCGTCAATGGCGCTCGATATTTTGTGCGGAGGCCATTCGGGTGAGGCGTTCGTCCAGGGTAATGACGATGTCCTGGATCTGGATTTAGAGGAGAATTCCTGGGTTTCCATGGCATGTCCTCCCGAGAACGAGTCAGTTGCGTATTTCGGGTTCCGAGCGGTTGGCTGGATGGTCGAGCCGGTCGTCGATGGAGAGTACAACGTCCTGGACATCGGTGAGGCGTTTTTCGAGTTCATTCAGACGAACTTCCAGTTGCTCTGTACGGTCTTTATCCTGGTTCATTTTTTCAAGTTTCTGTATCGTTTTGGTTAAGACAAAGTAGGTGGTAAATCCGCCAGTGGCGATGATTGCACAAATGGCAGCGGCGACTTCCGTGACCCAGTTCATGGACGTCTCCTACGGTGTGGGATTGCCGGATAGGGACGGTTTGCGGTTTATTTGAAAGAGATTGGTTAAGCCGGATACGTTCAGAATTTTTTCAACGCGTTTGGGAACGCCGGCCAGGACCAGGTCCGCACCGGCATTTCTGGCAATGCCCAGGCCGGCAATGAGTTCACCGAGCATGGCGGCACCGAACCATTTGGTGGCGGAGAGGTCCACGATGATCCGGTTTGCACCGCGTTTGACGAGTTGCTGGACGTGGTTTTGAAACTGGGCAATCTGAGGGCGGGCTGTCAGGGTGCTGCGAAAGGTGACAATGGCGGTGGCGTTGGAGAGCTGGTCGGGAATTTCAAGGGTTTGCGGAGGCATTGCGGTTACTCCTGTGGGGCGCGGCGTACCGTGCCTGTTCGGTTCAGACTTGCAGGTGGATGCGGTCGAGTTTTTCATCCAGAGAGATCATGACTTCCTGGATGTCGGTGAGGCGTCGTTCGAGTTCCTGGATGCGGTCTGTGAGGCGCTGTTCTGCGTTGTTTGGAATGCCGCTCCGAGTCTGGCAGGTTACGTATTTGCAAACTGCCGAGGCCAGGATGATGATGGCAACCATAATTCCGATGTTGATCATTGTATCCCTCCCGCGTCATTCCGGCTGAGTTTTTCATCGATGGTAATCATCGCGTCCTGGATATCGGTGAGGCGTCGTTCGAGTTCGTTCATTCGGGCCATTAGGCGTTGCTCGGCGCTGTCGGAGATGCCGCCTTTGGACCTGCGTTCTACGTATTTGAGTACGGCGGATGCAAGGATGATGAAGGCGACTCCGAGTCCTACTTCTATCATGATGACCCTCCCAGGATGCAGGCTTGCGGTGTAAGCCTGCTTTCATGACGATTAAAGTTCGTCGATTGGTTTCGCCCAGTGTTTTTCGTCCCAGCGTTCGACCTCCGGGAAGTGGTATACCATCAGGCCAGAGTCTGAGATGCGGACTTCAACGTGGCCTTTCAAGGTTAGTTCCCGAAGGATTTCTTCTGCTTTTTCAACGGTCATCCGGGCGTCTGTGGCGGCTTCGAGGACGGTGAGGTTGCCGCCTTTTTCTCGGGCAAGTTTGAGCAGGCGGTGTTGGAGCTGCGCGTACCGTTTTCGGTCTGCCGATTTATGCAGGAGGTGGCCGGCCCACCAGAAGAGCTGTGCAGTGGCCAGGAAACAGAGGCCTATGCTCAACTGGTGGAGGTTCAGGTCTGGTTGTCCAATGCCCGATACAGCGGCGGTGATAAGACCCCCGAGGCCCTGGAGAACGGCAATGCCTTTGAGGATGTATCCCAGGAAGGTTCGCATGGCGCAGCTCCCGTCGGTGGCCAGGTCAGAGAGGTGGGCGGGGAAATTCCGGATCCGTTGGATTGAGGATTGTGTTTTCCGGAACGGCTCCGTGTGTTTCCAGTTTTTCTGGTTGTTTTTCCAGGTGGTTTCGGCTTTGCGTACGGCGCGTTGCACTTCGTGCGCAATTTCGTCGAGTGTTCGTTGCACGTCACCCATTGGAGCGTCCCATCTTTTGTTTCAGGGCTTTGAGTTCTTCTTCTACGGTATTTTTGCGCTCGAGTTTTGCAAAGGATTCGTCCAGGGAGGGTTCGCCGGTGGCCATTTCCTGGTGGGCGTCTGCTTCGGCTTCTTCGCTTTCCACGCGCTGGCGGAAACGTTCGAAGCTGGAGAAGGCGTCGTCGCCTACACCGGAGAGGCCCTGGGCGATTTGTTTGCGGGCTTCGGCGGCCCGGCGCCGGGCAATGAGTGCGCCCTGGCGGGTGCGGGCTTCGTCGAGTTTGGATTTGAGCTGCGAAAGTTGCTTTTTGAGTTGAACAGAAGTTTTGTGGCTTTCGTCGAAGGCGGCTTCCAGATCTCGGGTGGCCTGCTCCAGGGCGCTGCGCCGTTCCAGTGCGCGGCGGGCCAGGTCATCTTCGCCGGCTTCCACGGCGAGTTCGGCTTTTTTCTGCCAGGCTTCTGTCTGGTCTTTCTTTTCTAAGAGTTGACGTTCCAGCCGTTTTTCGTTGGCCACGGCGGTGCCTACGGAGGCGGTGGCTTTGTGGACGGCTTCTTCCATTTCCAGGATCATCTGGCGGATCATTTTTTCAGGTTCTTCGGCCCGGTTCAAGAGGTCGTTGATATTGGCCTTGATGATGTCCGCCATTCGCGAGAAGATTCCTTTGGCCATGGTTGCGCTCCTTTCTGGGATGCTTGAAGAATGTGGGGTGGGAAGTGTTTCGATTTGGGGCCGAATGCGCTGTGGCCGTTGCTTCTGTGTTTTGCAAGGCGCGTGCCGAAATGGATGGATGTCGAGATATTTATATAAGATATTGTTAAATAAGTATTTATATTTTTGGATGATATGTGGCAGGATCGGCGAAGTTGGTGTTTTTTACCAATTTCGCCGGTGGAAAGAACCAAATGGGGGTGGGCAAAGAGGGGATTGGGCTTTGAAGGCAGGGGAACGATTTGCGGTACGATACGGAGAAGTTGGGTGGATGTAAAGGGGAATTCGGATAGATTTTATGCTTGTTTTTAGATGAAAAATCTGATAATATGATTATCAGATTTATGACTTGCGAGTATTCGTTGGGAAGTCCTGTCTTGTGGAGGTTGTTTATGAACGAACACTCAGCATCCGTAACCGAGGTCGCCCGGCATTTTGCGGATTATATCAACAGAGTGGCCTATCTGGGAGAACGGTTCGTTTTGACACGGGGTAACAGACCTGTGGCGGAATTGGGACCGGTTCCAGGAGGAAAGCAGCTTCGCGAGTTGCCCGACCTGCTCCGGTCGTTGCCGCGTTTGACCGAAAAAGAGGCTGAAACGTTTGCCAGAGATCTTAAAGAAACCCGGCATGCTGTACAGCAGGAGGCATTACGAGATCCATGGGAATCCTGATTGACTCAAGCGTTTTGATTGATTTCGAGCGTGGTCGGATAGATTTGTCTGCCAGAGTTGAGGGCCGGGAGGATGAGGCCTTTTTCCTTTCGGTTATTTCTGCCAGTGAACTGTTGCATGGTGTTTACAGGGCAACGGATTCACGTATTCGAGCCCGGCGAACGGCTTTTGTAGAAGCTGCGCTGGAACGATTTCCACTGTTACCGGTTGATTTGAAGACGGCGCGTACTCACGCGCAGGTTTGGGCGGACCTTATGGCCAGAGGTCTGTCGATTGGTTTGCATGATAGCTGGCTGGCAGCTACCTGTATTGCGTACGGCCTTACAATTGCTACCGGGAACGTGCGTGAATTTGAGCGTGTCTCCGGGTTACGTGTAGAGCGCTGGACAGAGGCCGATTGAGGAGGTTGTTCATGAAGGTGATGACGTGTAATATCCGGTGTTATGGGGCAGACGATGGGGCGGACAACTGGGTTCATCGAAAGGGGTTTTGTGCAGAGGTGATCCGGTCCCGGTCTCCGCAGGTGGTGTGCGTTCAGGAGATGTGGGCGGAACAGTTTGTGGATTTGGCGGCTGCGCTGCCGGAGTATGAGGTGTTTGGAATTGAGGATGAGCCGCTGAGCGAGCGACCGATGAATAGTATTTTTTATTTGAAGGAAGTGTTTCGGCGGGTTTCGGCGGGTGGGTACTGGTTGTCGGAGACGCCGCATGTGTCGGGTTCTTCTTCATGGGAGAGCCGGTGTGTGCGGTTGGCCAACTGGGTGCGTCTGGAGGAGCGGGCATCTGGAATGACGTTTCGGGTGGTGAATACACATCTGGACCACATCGGCCAGCCGGCGCGGGAGAATCAGGCGCGGTGTATTGTGGAGGATGCGGCGGCCTACCCGGAAGAGTACCCGCAGGTGTTGACGGGGGATTTGAATTGCGACGGGAAAAATGCGGCCATAACAACGTTGCGCGGGGGCGGATGGAAGGATAGTTATGAGGCGGTGCACGGGACGGATGACCCGGGCCATACATTTCATGGATTCAAGGGACCGGCGTACGAGTCCACGGTGGGCAAGATGGACTGGGTTTTTGTGCGTGGCAATGTGGCTGTGAAAGATGCGGAGGTGATTCGAGATTCGGAGGGTGGGCGTTTTCCGAGCGATCACTATTTTGTTGCTGCGGAGATCGAAATTGGGGGCGCGCCGTGCTGATGTCCAACGAGATTCCTGGACTGGGTCGGCGGGTTGCCGCGCTGTTTGTGGATTTGCTGATGCTCAAGCTGGCCGATTTGCCGCTGTCGCGCGTGTTGCGGGAAATTACACCTTCTTCCACGGCGGTGTTGGCGTTGGAGTTTGGGGTGATGTTGCTGTATTCGACGATTTTTTTGAGCCGTAGAGGACAGACGCCGGGTAAGATTATGGCGAGTTTACGGGTGATTAGCGTACATGGTGGAGCGGTGACGCAGGGACAGGCTTTTGTGCGGGCGCTGGTGAAATGGGCGCCAATTTTTGGGTTGCTGATTGCGCTGGCGTCGCTGAACCCACTGCCATTGAATCCACAGCAGGTTGCGTTGAACCCGGAAAGCATTCTGGTGCAACCGGATCAGGTGGACGCGGATCAGGTCATGATTGGCAACATCATTTCGTATCTGGGACTGGTGATGTTGTTTGCGCTGGTCTGGATTACGCGGCGGCACCCAGACCAGCAGTCGCTGCACGACCGGGTGGCCGGCACGCTGGTGATGCGGGTGCCGTGAGTTTTACGGAATATATATGAAAAAGGTGGTGGCACAAGTTTTTGTGCCGCCACCTTTTTTTTGGACCGAAGATGGGTTCTTATCGGCGAGCCGGTGCAGATATTTTGAAGATGCTTTCCCGGGTGGCCTCTTTTTCGTTGTTGAGGTCTTTTACGACCATGCGCAATTCATAACGTCCGGGGTTTGCTTTGCCCAGGTCCAGTTCCACAAAGTCTGCAACGGATTCTTCTGTACCTATTTGTTCGTAGCGGACTTCGATGGCTTCTCCGCTTCGGTTGCGGATGCGGGGCATGAGGGTGAATCCGGAAGCGTCCGTACTTGCAGTAGCGCGGACTTCGTAGGAGACTTCGTAGCGGGTATTTCCAAAGTCGTCTCGGGAGAGGTTGTAAATTTCGAAGTAAACAAAAAGAGGCTCCCCTTCGCGGAAGGTGCGAGCCGGTGCGGGCAGAATGTCCAGGGTGCCGCGCTGAAAAACGGAGCCTGCACCTTCGGCAATTTCTACAATGCGTTGCGCAATTTGCAGGTCACTGAGCATGAGCCTGTCGCTGTGGTAATTCGGCAGGTCAACGGTTTGGCGGTATACCTGAAGCATGTCCGTATTTTTGCGCCAGGCTTCAACTGCCAGTTCATATACACCGGAGGTGACCTGCAGGTCCACCCGGTCCATGGCCATCAGATTGCTACTCCGGCTTTCGTCTGAAATGGGTATTGCCAGGTCATCTCGACGTTTGGCCAGTTTGCCGGCACGGCCGTCGATGAGGGCCACCCGGCGTTCGATGACGACGGTGGTGTCAATGTCTTCGGGGCGGGCCACCTTGTCTATGGGAAGGCCAATGTTGACCTGGACGTCCACGGTGCCGTTTTCTCCACGAAACGAAAGTGCTTCGTAGTAGAAGTCCATGGGTTCGAGGGCGGCAAAGTTATATCTTTCAGGTTCTTTGCTGGCAATCCGGGCAATGAGGGCGGCCGGAGAATGCATGTTGATCTGGTTGATCATTTTGCGCATGGGTCCGTCGCGTTGCATGTTGAGTTCGCGGATGTCGTTTCCAGAAAGGGTGGGTGCAGGAGCAAACTCATAGATGCCGGAGTGGAAGTCGTCTGTAAAAGAAACTTCCATACCACCGTCAATATCGGTATAAATCCACACGCTCCAGGGTACAGAAGACCAGTCGCCGCTGATGCTGATGGGTTTGTAGCGTTCCAGCCCAAGGCTGGCTTCATCCATGGTTTGCAGAGGTTGGGAGGTGGTTGCGTAGGCGCTGTTGCTGTAGGAGGTTTCGGATACCTGTTCGGTACGAATTGGATAGACCGGGCCGACAAAGGTCATGGAAAGCGATTTTTCACCGTAGAGCTGGTAGGCCATTTTTTCCTGGACGCGCTGGACATCCAGTGGAATTTGTGCGTTCAGGTCATTCCAGGCAGATTGGAAGTCTGGTTCGCCGTAGCGGATGTAAACTTCCCCCCGGCGGTCGTAGGGAAATTTCTTTTTTCCAAAAAAAGTACGGGCATACCAGACGCGGCGGTAGTGTTCGGCCCGGCGCATCGCACCTCCGGAGGTTTTGAAGGGGTCTTTGCGCAGCCAGAAGGTGCGCAAAAATGCTTCGCTGGTTTCCGGTGTGGTGGATTGATAGGCGCGTATTTCGTGGGGTAGGCCAACCAGGGAGATGTCTTCGTAAAAGGCCTGTTCTTCGGGTGGGAGGG
>JAQCGA010000085.1 GCA_027619145.1 bacterium
CACCAGATCCAGATACTCCGTTTTCCAGTCCTCTTCCGTAGCAGGCACAACATCTGCGCCACCCAGAGAACAAACCGTTTCATCCCCCCGCACCTCCACGCCATTTTCTTGAAGCGCTTTCACCAGCCCCGGTAAAAACGTCTCGGCAACATTCCTCTGCACCAGCAACGTCTCTGCCGCGTTACACACGGCCGGATACTGAACCTTGGCATCTACGCAAATCCGCTCTGCCTTTTCCAGGTCCGCCGCACCATCCACATAGACATGGCAGATCCCGTCTGCGTGTCCCATAACCGGAATTTTTGTATTCGACATAATATGCTGCACAAGCTCATTGGAACCCCGGGGGATAATCAGATCAATCAAATGATGCAGACCCAGAATCGCACGAACATCCTCCCGCGCTTCCAGCAAATGCATCCAGCCCTCCGGAATACCAGGCAAGCCGCGCGTAGCATCTCGCATCACTTTTGCCAGCGCCCGATTCGTATGCAACGCCTCGCTTCCTCCCTTCAACAACACCCCATTACCCGCCTTCAAACATAACGCAGCAATCTGAACCAACGCATCTGGCCGAGACTCAAAAATCACCCCAATTACACCAATAGGTACGGACACCCGAAACAACTTCAGCCCTTCGTCCAGTTCCGTGGACATCAACGTTCTACCAATCGGGTCCGGTTGACTTTTCACACTCCGAACCCCCAGAATAATCTCGTCCTTCAACTTCGCCACATCCACCTTCAACCGCTTCACCAGAGCCGGTGTCAACTTCCCCTGGGCCTGCAATTTCTCTGCCGCTTCCAGATCCTTCCGGTTCGCTTCCAGAATTGCCTCTGTCTGGGCTTCCAATCCTCTTGCAATGGCCTCCAGGGCACCATTTCGTTCCACCTCAGACGCCTGCCCCATCACCAGCGCAGCCGCGCGCGCCGCCTCTGCTCCAGCCCGAATATCATCGGCCATACCATACCCCCAGCCTGTTACTCGATCCAATTCCCAATGGATAATTGGCAATTGATAATTGATAATTGTTGATGATTCCCATTCCTGATTATTTTACTGCGTTACAACGGCAACCCCACCGGCTGATGCGTCTCTCCAGACCGGTACGCCGCCACAATCGTCTCCAGCGTCTTGCGCCCTTCTTCTCCTGGAATATCCGGCTGCCTGCTCTCAAACACCGCCTCCGCGAACCGTTCCGTATACACCCTGCGCGGCTCCTCTCCCTGCAACGAGAGCGAATTCCACTCGCCCGCCTGCAAACCCCGCTCACCGCGTGAAGTGAACACCTCCATCGTCTCTCCCGCCGGAAACAGAATCTGCCCTTCAGTACCTACAATCCGGTTCCCGTTCCCCCGCCTTCCCCGCGCACACGAAGACGCAGTGGCCGTCCCAATCGCGCCATTGTCATACCGGAAAACCGCCGTAATCGAATCCTCCACTTCTACCCGGGTGCAGTACGTATCGTACTCGCAAAATACCCGTACGGCTTCCAACCCCGTAATGTATCGGAACCGATCGATATCGTGCACCAGGTTCATCACCAGCACCCCACCCCCCGATTGCTCTCGGGACTTGCGCCATTCAGTCTGCACCCGGCCAGAATATCCTCCTGTCCAGTAACTATCCTGCTTGTCCGCCATCACGTGGAATTGCATCCCCACCACTTCACCAATCACACCCGCCGAAACCAGTTCTTTTGCTTTCACAGTCGAAGCTGCGTACCGAGACACCAGATTAATCCCCAACAACACGCCAGCTTCTTTGCAAGCAGCAATCATTCGGTCCGCCTGCTCCAACGTGCACGCAATTGGCTTCTCGCACATTACATGCTTACCCGCTGAAGCCGCCTGAACGGTCAACGGTTCATGCAAATAATGCGGCGCCGAAATCACCACCGCATCCACCTCTGAATGTTCCAGAACTTCATCCAGTTCCGTCGTATGCGGCACTCCAAATGTCTGCCCAAACGAAGCCGCTACTTCTGCCACCGGATCCATCGCCATCACAATTTCCGCATTGCGCGCATCCCCAATTGCCTTCCCCGATGCCTTATAAGCGATCTCCCCACACCCAATCATCCCAATTCTCAATTTCTGTCCCATATCCATTCGCCTCTATTTATTTATTCGCCCATTCGCCTCAAACCTTCACCCCTAACTTCTTCGCTGTCTCCGCAATCCGCTCCCAGGTCGTCTCCTCCACTGGAATCCCCTCTTCCAGGCGTTTCTGCTTCGCCCGGTAAGACCGCTCGCCCGGTACCAGCACCTCCGTAGATCCCGGCGCTGGCTTCGCAGATTTTACATATTCTATAAACCGTTTCACCTCTTCCTTGAACGCATCTAACGGCTGGAACGCCTCAACATTGATCACCTGAACGAACAACGCATTGCCAGACACCTCGCTTTTCTCACGCGAGCACCCGGCCGGAGACAACGCCCCAGACAGAATATCAATCACAAAAGCCAACCCGTATCCCTTGTGACCCACCGCCCCACCAAAGGGCAGCAATGCTCCTTTCGGGTCCGTCACATAATCCTCAGGATCATTTGTCGGATTCCCTTCGTGGTCCACCATCCACCCGTCCGGCATTTTCTCACCCCGGGCAAGCGTCACGCGTACCTTCCCGCCGGCCGCAACCGCCGTTGTCAAATCCAGCACCACTGGAAACTCGCCAGCAGACGGAATAGCCACAGACAAACAGTTTGCCGGTAAAACCCGCCCAATACCACCCCACGGCACCATGGCCAGATCCGCCCCGTGCCCGTTATTCGTCAGCATCCCAATCATATCTGCATCCGATGCAAGCGGTGGATACGCACCCAGGCGACCCACATGATTGCACTGGTGTACCGTTACCAATCCCACCGACGCTTCCTTCGCCTTTTGCATGGCAATCTTCATTGCTTCCGCTGCGGTTACATGCCCAAAACCCCAGTTCCCGTTCAACACGGCAGAAGCCGCCGTCTCCCGCTCCACCTCCACCTTTGCGCCTGGTCGGATCTGCCCATTTTCAATCGCAGTCACATATTGTGGCAACCGCATCACACCATGGGAATCGTGCCCCATCAGACTGGACTCCACCAGCAGGCCCGCAACCGTCTCTGCCTCTTCTGGTGTGGCCCCTGCCCGCTCGTAGATCTCCCGCCCAATTCGCCGCAGTTCCTCTCCGGAAAACACCGGCATATCGATCCTCCTCAGGTCATCATTTCGGCTTAATTACATACCCCTGTACCCTACCCCGAATATGCTTCCTCAATCATCTCTTTACATTGCTTCATCACCGCACCGTGCACCAGCTTCTTCAACCCCCGGGTCAACGTACCGGCCTCCTCGCTGAGCGCATAAGGCAACACCAGCACCTTTTGTGGCCGCTCATGTTTCGGTAATCCCGCGAGGGTCGCTTCTTTCAATAACTGCTCACGAACCTGCTCCAGCACAGCCGGGTGCCTGCGCACTTCCTCGTCGTCTTCTGGCATATCCGGCAACCCACGTGCCTCCTCTACATTCACCGTCACCAGCGGCAATGGGAACGATCGCGCCTGGTCGCCACACACCAGCACGTGTTCCACCAGCGGTGCCCGTGCATAAATTTGCTCCAATCGCTCCGGATTCACGAACTCGCCGTTGTTCAATTTAAACTGCCGGCCCACGCGCCCCCGAAACGTCAAAAACCCCTCTCCGTCCATACTGAACAAATCTCCGGTCCGGTACCATACCTTGCCCGTCTCATCTGTTACCAGCACCTTTTTTGTTTGTTCTGGATCGTCCAAATATTCTTGCATCACGTGCGTTCCGCTGGCCCACAGTTCACCCACCCCGGCCGGGTTGCCCCGGTACGTTCCCGTTGCCGGATCTCCGTACGCCACTTCCTCCCCGCCTTCCGTCATCAACTTCACCTCAATCAGCGGCCGGCCTACCGAACCAATCTGCTGCCCCTCCAGATGATTCACCGCAATCAGCGGACTGCACTCTGTGGTGCCGTACCCTTCAAATGCCTTGATCCCCAGCACCTCCTGAAAAAACGCCAGCGCCTCGGGATCGGCCTTCGCCGCCCCGACAATCAAAGCCTCCAAACGGCTCCCCACACGGCCAGCCAGCTTCGCACGAATCTGGGCAACCACTTTCCGTCCTACCGCCGCGTGCACCATCCAATCCAGCACCGACGCTTCTCCCCTCGAAATCTTCTGCTGGGCCCGAACCGCCCGTCCAATCAATTTCCCCCGCGTCCCACCCGATTCGATCTCTTTCCGCACATTTCCATATACTTTGTCCAGAATCAACGGAACCGTTAAAAATACATGTGGCTCAGAATGTCGAATATCCACCAGCACCCGGTCCGGAGACCGAGCCAGATCCAGCGTCCACCCCTTTGCCAGCGGATAATAAATATTCAAAATCCCCAGCGTATGATAATCCGGTGCGGACTTGAATAGCACCGGATCTTCCCGGCGAAGAATCACATCCCACACCGACTGTACATTTGCCACAATACTCCGGTGTGTCTGTACCACACCTTTGGGCAGCCCCGAAGAACCCGATGTGTACACCACTTTGGATTCATCTTCCGGGTGAATCTCCACCTCCGGTGGCGGCCCCTGCGCTCCGGCCTTAATCAGATCGAAAAATGAAGACATCCCCTCTGCCTGTCCCTCGGTGAGCACTTCTTGGGGAGGCTGTTCCAACTGCGGTCGGATTCGCTCCATCTGATCCCGGCTTTTGGCATCTACAAATAGCAGTGAGATTCCCGAGTGATTGATATTATGCACCAGCAAGTCATCCGGAAGTTTATTACACAATGGCACCGTGGAATATCCCTGAAGATCGCAGGCCAGAAAGACCAGAACCGGTTCCAGCCCACCATCCGTCAACAGCCCCACTCGCTGCCCTTTTTGCAACCCCATGCGGGCCAATCCAGAAGCCAGGCGGTCTCGCTGTTCCCGCAGGTTCCGGTACGTCAAAGGCATGTATTGAAGCCCCCGGTCTCCTTTCTGGTCGGACTGCCGTAAAACTCGAACCGCCGTCCGGTCCGCATTCTGCTCAAAACTCTCGTTCATCAGATCCTTGAGGGTCTGGGTCATCGTCCTGTTTCTCCTCCCTCTATGGCTTTATATCTGCCAGTTCGTCCGGCCGTAGCTCTTCGTACCGTCTCCAGGTCTTCAATTCATCTGCCATATCTTCGCTCCTGGAACCTGAGATCATATCTCCACATCTACGGGTACACCTACCTTCATAGATTGATGAATCGCCTCCACTACCCCCACGGCACGCCGGGCATCTTCTCCGGGTGCAAGCGGCGCACGCCCCAGTGCAATACAATCCACAAAATGCTCCATTTCATCCCGGTACACGCCCCCCAACCGCCCGTCTACCTCCGGACCGTACACCGCATTGGGATACTCGCAGAACCCTGGCCCACGTAACGTCAGCCCCGTCTGCTCAGGAACAATATGGATCTCTCCTGCTGTACCCTCGGCTTCAAAGAGATGGGTATACATCCGCCCCGGTGAATCTGCGGGCACCCACCAGGAATTCTCCAGACAGGATACGGCACCGGACTCCCATTCCAGAATGGAAAAAATGGTATCGTCCAGATCGTAGCCTTTTTTTGAAAGGAGCCCCCGCCGCCCTTTTGCATACACCTGTTTCACCTTTGAATCCATCGCCCAAACCAGAAAATCCACATCGTGAATGCCCAGAAAATACGCCACCGACACACGGTCTCCGTAGCGATCCACCACTGTAGACGGATTGTTCCTGCGTGAAAACGTGTGCACAAGTTCACCCACACCCCCTCCACGCATCGCCTCCCGGGCCGCAGCGTACCTCGGATCAAACCGCAACGTATGCCCCACCAACAACGTCACCCCCGCCTCGTCCACAGCATCCAGAATAGTCCGGCAATCCGTCTGCGTAAATGCCAGAGGTTTTTCCACAAACAAATGCTTCCCCGCCTTAGCACCCGCCACGGAAGGTGCCACATGCAAATGGTCCGGCGTGGCAATCACCAGTCCGTCCAGTTCTGGTTCCGCATCCAGCATCTCCTCCACGCTTCCGTACCCCATTCCACCCCACGCCTCGCTCACTTCTTTTATACGCGCGGCATCCAGATCCACCACCGCTGTCAGATTCGCCCTTGGCGACTCTGCAATCAAACGAGAAAACCGGCTACCCATCAGCCCCAGTCCAACCACCCCAAGTCGTACCTGATCCATTCGCTTTCAGCTCCTTCCACCAAAAAAACGCATGCACAACCCACTCCTACTTCACCAAACGAGCAATCTGCTTGAACTGCGGTGTACCTGCTTCTCGCAACAATTCAAACAACGCCATCTCCACCGACGTAATCTCCGCACCCGCACAAGCCATCTTCTCCAAACCAATGTTCCGATTCTGCTGGGTTCGAGACGAAACCGCATCGGCAACAACCTCTACATGAAACCCCAGATCCAGCAAGTTCCGAGCGGTCTGATACACACAAATATGCGTCTCAATACCCGCCACCAATACCTGACGCACCTGCCGTTGGCGCAATCCATCCAGGAACTCTGTTTTCCCGCACGCACTGAAACACAGCTTCGAAATCGGTTCCACACCCGCGAGTAACTCTGCCACCTCTGGAACCGTAGGCCCCAACCCCTCCGGGTACTGCTCCATCCAGAAAATGGGCAGTTCCAGGACCTGAGCGCCTTGAATCAGAATACGAAGATTCCGAAACAGGCTTTCTTTTTCTACCATCAGGCTCGCCAGCTTGCCCTGTACATCAATCAGCGCCAGCGCAGTATGCTCAGCTTTCAACATTCGCAGGACCTCCGATTAACTTATCATCGCATAGATTGAACAATTTACGCATTACACACGCAAAAAAAAGACAAAAATACGCACGCCTGCAACCGTTCTTTCAACATCTTATCCGACAAACCCCAAAACCATCCGCACGAAATATACATAGATCTATCCGCCGTGTCGATCTGGAAATCCTGCGCACAAAAAAGGGGCGACCTGCAGGCCGCCCCTTGCTACAGATCGACTCTCTTCTTTACAAAATTGTCACCGTCAACTCATGCTGTGAAACCGCTTCCGAAAATGGCAATTCGACCACAATCCGTCCTTCCTCTGCGGTCGACTCGCCCGCCTTGCGGTATGGATTGTGCGGCAGTGCTGGCCACACTACCCGGCTTCCCTCCGGAAGCGACAGCCGCCAGCCCGCGTGCTCTACCCAGGCCTCTCCGGTCTTCTCAAACGGCTCATCTCCCAATTCAACTTCTTCGCCTGATGCAAACTGCACTTTCCCGCCGGTACGGGGTGGAAGTGGCACCTTCGGCGTATTCACATCTGCAGTAGCTGCCTTCTCCGCAATGTGCGGAATCAGCGTCAAATGTCCATATACCGGCTCCCCAGACGTAGACGTCGCCTCGCACACCAGCGTCAGCGCTGTATCCGTCTCCGGACGCACCGTTATCTTGCACGTCTCCGGCCCATACTTCAAGACGAGCTGCCCCGCATCCTCATCTGCTTCATATTTGGCATCATCCGGCACGTGCAAAAGCCCTTCTCTCGCACTAAAATCCGGTTCTTCTTCGCCCGGCGTATGCTTCAACAGCGACTGATTTCCAACCGTAAAATTGCTCCAGAGTGGTTGTAATTTCGTATTTCCGCCCCCCACAATCAACCCCACCTGATCGTGGAACACACTCACAAAATTCTGACGATCCTGCCCCCACCGGTTTTGCGGCAACTCCGCCAGAAATGCAGACAGACAGAAAAACCACGGACGCTTCCGAACCGTTACCGCCTCATCTCCCATCCGCCACATCCGGATGTCTGCATCTGCCGCAACCTTCTCCGCCGGGCCTTCTTCTCCATGAATCAACAAATGGGCGGCATAGTCGGCCGGAAACGGTTTCCCCGTTTTGAGATGTACTGCGTGCTGCCGAGCCAGGTAACCGCGCCCTGTGGCCGAATGGCAGAAACCCGTGCCCCGAAGACGAAGCCCCTCGTGGTAAGGATTCCGACCGTCCACCGTTTCTACCGAACTTCCATCGGGATACGTGAGATTCGCATGGTATACAGCAGCCCTGTCAATTGCCTCCAGCACATCTTTGTCGCCCGACATGCTATAGTACGCACCCAGCGCCTCTGAATAAACAAAGTTATAACTCACCACCGGACCCTTGTGTTCTGGCCACCATCCATTGGGAGATTGTTCATCCATCACCTGCTGCATAAACGCCTTAGACTGCGCTTTCCAGTCCTCCCTCCCAAACACCAGCCCCGCGCAGTATAACCCCATCGAGTGATGACAGGGAATATTGTGAACACGAGACATCGCACGATCGGAAATTCCACGATACCCCAACTGCAAGGCCGCGTCCCATCGCTCACGGGCGTCTGCTGGCATCGCATCGCCTACCAGCCAACGAGCCCGAATCCACCGGCTATAACACCACGGCTGAAAAATCTGCCCCCACGTGGAATAATCTTTCTTCTTAAAAAGATACATCCCGTTCTCGTCCTGACCCTCAATCATCGCATACCCACCGCGAACAATCGCATCCAGTACCGTATCATCGTGGTAATATTTGCTGCTCTTCAAACTCCACGCCGCAGCCAGTGGAAACAACAGGTTCTGGTCCGTTGAAATCCAGGGCTCTGTCCCAAACTGCCCATTCTCTTTTTGCGATGCCAGAATATCCGGTATAGCGGAATCCAGCGAATTCAACAGTTCAGGTTCAGGCTTCCATGCAGTTGCCATAACAAGCTCCTTTTCTGTTGCGTACACGTTATTTTCAGGTATCCGCCAGCAGTCTACAGGCCACTGAATATATTCTGTTCAAAACAAAACTGAATCCAGACCAATTCAAGGCTCACGGGTACGATCCCGTTCCATCTCCATCAAACGAAATCGAATAGGGAGCGTCATCCACACCGCAACCGGTTTATCGTTCTGCATGGCCGGGTGGAAATCGAACTGGTAAACCGCCTCTATCGCAGCATCGTGGAAGACACGCGGTCCCTTCATCACCGATGCGCTTTTCACCTTCCCGTCCGATCCCACCGCAAATTTCACAAACACCACCCCCTCTACCCCGGCCGTCCGTGCAACTTCCGGATACACAGGCCGCACTTCGTTGATCAGAACCGGCTCTTTCGACACAGCCCAGAACCCCACAACCTCTTCATCCAGCGTTCGATCACCGGACAAATCCGACACGCTTAGATTCGCAAAAAAGCTCACATCAATTTTCTTTTTTTCTTCTTTCTTTATCGTATCTGCCATCGCCTGGCCTTCTACAGCCAGCGGCCCGGAAGACACAACCTCTTCTCGTACCTCTTGCCGGGTCTCAGGAATATCCTCCAGCAAAATCACAAACGGTTCCGGTCGGCTTGAAATCGAGTACTGAACATCGAACGAAGGAAAAAGCACTGCCACACCGGCATGCAGCATCGCCGAAAGCGCCAGACAGACCCCAATTACTTTCGGATACTGACGTTTGAGATCCACATCTGGATTTTTGGTACGCACCACAGACGCAGGAATCCAGAGGCCGGACCGCGCCTGTCGGCCTGTTTCCGCCAACCTGGGTGCCATTGCATTCCTCCTGCGAAAATGAACCTGTGCGAACCAGAACCTGGAAGACACGTGCCCTCATTCTTCTCCCTTTCAAAATATCAACCGCCCCTGTACCAATGTCAAGCCCTTTCACCCGGACGTCCGCCCATCCCGTACTTCCGGAATCTTAACCATCAAAATCTCGTCCAGGTCAGCAATTTTCTTTTCAATCAACGGCCGGCTGAACAGGTATTCATACGCTTCGCCATGATAACCCAGTCTCGAGTCCGCATCCACCAGCGGAAGCGCAGCCTTGGCATTCGCTCTTATGTTAAGCGCCTGGCTCTCCAGGCCCCACCTCTCGTCGCACCTCGGACTCTGCAGAATCCGGGTGCGCAAGCGGAGGCAATCCCAGGGTTTCTCGAGCCCGGTCCAGTGCATCGTCAATATTCCCAAACACGTTCCCAATACCTACCTTCACCAGGAAATCGGCCTGCTCCATCACCACCAGTGGCTGTGCGTATACCCCGGACAACAGGAGTTGTATTTTCTCTCTTCGGCTTTGTTCGAACACATCTTCCAGCGCCCGAAGCCCCGTAGCATCCAGCGACAGAACCCGGCGCAAACGCAAAATCAGCACGCGCGGCTTCTTATCAATCAGCGCAATGGTATTTTTGAACTTATCTGCAGCCCCAAAGAAAAATGGGCCATTCACCTCAAATACCTCCACTGCCTCCGGCACAACCCGCCGGCGCAGACTATTCGGGTCTTCCACTTCTTCTTCGTCGTTCAGCAAATGCGTAATATATCCTGTCTGCGTCACCTCGGCCATCCTCCGCATAAACAACAATGCGGCCAGCACCACCCCTGCCTGAATGGCCACTGTCAGATCCACCAGTACCGTCAACAAGAACGTGGCAACCAGCACCAGCACATCGCTTTTGGGGCTACGAAACAA
>JAQCGA010000086.1 GCA_027619145.1 bacterium
CGTGTATGTCTTTCTTCGGCGGGGTCAAAAGAATTCTTGACAGGCTTCTGATTTCATATTTATTAGAATCTGTAGCAATCTGGATGTACCCCCTGCTTTGGATATTGAATTTGGGTTGAGCGATGCGCAATTTTACAGGGAGGGTCTGGGTGTGAATATTTATGCTCCTGAGATGATTCGGAACATCGCTTTGGTGGGTCACAGCAGTACAGGTAAAACGTCGCTGGCCGAGGCAATGCTTTTTTCAGCGGGAGAAAGCACCAGGCTGGGTACGGTGGACGAAGGTACAACCCGATCGGACTATACGGAGGCAGAAATCTCCCGAAAGATTTCGATCAGCACATCGATGCTCCACTGTGCGTGGAACGGTACAAAAATTAATATTTTAGATGCACCTGGATATGCTGATTTTATTGGAGAAGCAAAGGCGGCTTTGTGGGCAACGGACAACGCTGTTCTTGTGGTTCACGCACAAAGCGGGGTAGAAATTGGAACGGATAGAGCCTGGGGATTTGCAGACGAGTTTTCGCGACCCCGGTTAATTTTCATGAACCATTTAGATAAAGAATTTGCTGATTTTGACGGTGTGCTGGCCTCGGTGCAAGAGCACTTTGGACAGGGGGTGGTTCCGTTCCAGATCCCGGTTAACCAGGGGGTGGAGTTCAATCAAATTGTAGATGTTCTCAATATGAAACTGTTCAGCTATGCCACAGATGGAAGCGGAAAGGCTGAAAGTGGTGCTGTGCCGGATGCATTGAAGGACCAGGTGGAAATCCTGCGAGAACATGTCATTGAAGCTGCCGCCGAAAGCAGTGATGAGTTAACGGAAAAATACCTGGAAGAGGGTGGTCTTTCCAGTGAAGAAATATTACAAGGGCTAAAAAATGGTATCCTCAACGGAAGCCTGGTTCCCCTTCTCTGCGGATCGGCTTCGCGCAATATGGGTACGGACTTGTTGCTGGATTTTCTTGTGAGCGAAATGCCCTCGCCAGCCGAAATGCCTCCCAGCAACGCGATAAAAGCGGATTCTGGAGAAGAAGTGGAACTGGTTCCTGCTGCAGACGGGCCTCTGGCGGCAATCGTGTTTAAAACCATTTCAGAAACCGTAGGCGACCTTTCTTTTATTCGAGTGCATTCGGGTACGCTGAAAGCTTCCAGTGAAGCGTATAATTCGAGCCGAAAAGCCACAGAGCGGACCGGGCAGGTTTATGTGTTGAACGGGCACGAACGAGAGGAAGTTGACTCGATTTCTGCCGGAGATATGGGTGCGCTTGTGAAGCTAAAAGACACCCATACTGGCAATACGCTTTGTGACCGCCGTGACGCACTGGATATGCCTCCGCTGGCGTTTCCACACCCGCTGATCCGGATAGCGCTCCACCCCAGGTCCCGAGGAGATGAAGACAAGATCAGTACAGGGCTAACGCGAATCCATGAAGAAGATCCCAGTTTCCTTGCGGGCTACGACCCGGAGTTAAAACAAATTATTGTGCAGGGCCAGGGAGAATTACATTTGACGGTGGTATTGCAGAAACTGAAACAGAAATTTGGCGTGGAGGTGGATACAGTTGAACCGCGCATTCCGTACCGGGAAACCATTCTGGGCAAGGCCGAAGGCCATCACCGACACAAAAAGCAGACCGGCGGTCGGGGGCAGTTCGGGGAAGCCTACCTGCGCGTTGAGCCTAGGCCACGAGGCGAAGGGTTCGAGTTTTCGGACGAGGTGGTGGGTGGTTCCATTCCGCGCAACTATATTCCGGCTGTCCAGAAAGGCGTAGCGGATGCTCTGGGACGCGGGGTGCTGGCAGGTTATCAGGTGGTAGACACCCGGGTCACGGTGTACGATGGATCTTTCCATCCTGTGGATTCCTCTGAAATGGCATTTCAGTTGGCGGGTTCACACGCCTTCCAAAAGGCATTTCTAAATGCAAAACCGGTTCTACTGGAACCGATTTATACCGTGACAGTAACCATGCCCGAAAAATATATGGGTGAGGTGATGGGGGATTTAAACAGCAGGCGAGGTCGCATCCAGGGAATGGACCCGGAGGGCAGTTTCCAGGTGATTCGCGCGGAAGTTCCGCTGGCAGAACTCTACAAATATTCAACTTCTTTGCGCTCGATGACTCAAGGGACCGGGGATTATGTCATGGAATTTTCGCATTACGAACAGGTGCCTCATGAGGTAACACAGAAAGTGATTGAGGCTTCCAAAAAAGACAAAAAAGAAACTGTGGACGCCTGAGCAACGGTCTATTCAGTCAGAGTTTCGGGATGGCGCTCTTCTTTTTGGGTGCCATCCTTTTTTGTTGTCTTATCATTGGGCAGGAGGTTTGGGTGGCAAAACGCCGGAAAAGCGAGCGCTTCGTTAGCCGTGGTGGAGACAAATTGGACGGGGCGCTGGATGAATTGAAGGTGGAGGTGTCCGGGAAGGTTTCTGCAGACCTTGGCGCAAATGTGGGTGGGTTCACGGATTGTTTGTTGCAGCGAGAGGCAAAGTGCGTGTATGCTGTGGATACAGGCTACGGTGTTCTGGCCTGGAAACTGCGACAAGATGACCGGGTGGTGGTTCTGGAACGCACAAATGCCCTGCACGTATCTCTTCCGGAACCTGTAGACCTGGTTGTGATAGACGCCGGGTGGACGCAATTGGGGCGCATTGTGCCGCACGCTGTTTCCCTTCTGAAAGAAGGGGGCATCATTGTCGCTCTGTTGAAACCGCAATACGAGGCATTCAAAGAAGAACTAGAACGGGGCGTGGTCCTGGCGGCATGCCTGGATGATGTGGTAAATCGGGTAGTACAGAACCTACAAACAGCAGGAACACAGGTTGTTGGGCCGGTCCCGTCGCAAGTGCCGGGCAGTGGCGGGAATCGAGAATTTTTTATTCTGTGCGAGAAGGGGTGAAGAGGGCCTGTAGAGACCGATTTTTATATTGCCTTCATGTACATTTCTTGCTATATTATCAAAGAGTTAGGGCAATTTTTTTAGCTGTAATTTGTTCCGGCTGCAGTTTGACTTTCTCTGGACATGGAAGGAGCGTGCAAGGTTTATGGCAGGACATTCAAAATGGGCGAATATTAAACATAGAAAAGGTAAAAACGATGCGGCGCGGGGCAAGTTATTTACCAAATTGATCCGAGAAATCACGGTGGCTGCCCGGGAAGGCGGTGGAGATGAAACGGCGAATCCACGCCTTCGGACGGCCATTTTGAGCGCGAAATCTGAAAATATGCCTGCAGCCAACATAGACCGTGCCGTAAAAAAAGGCACCGGAGAGCTGCCGGGCGAATCTTATGAAAGCGCAGTGTACGAAGGCTATGGACCGGGAGGGGTAGCTCTGTTCGTGGAGACGCTTACGGACAACAAGAACCGGACCGTTTCCGAAGTACGGCACCTGCTCAACAAACACAATGGAAGCATGGCAGACTCCGGGTCTGTGGCCTGGATCTTTGATCAAAAAGGGCTGGTCGTGGTGCCCAAAGCAGAAACCGATGAAGATACATTTGAAGATACATTGATGATGGTGGCGCTGGAAGCCGGTGCAGAAGATATTGTGGAAGATGAAACTACGTTTGAGATTTATACACCGCTACAGGAATTCGACCAGGTCCGCAAAGCGTTGGAAGCAAAAAATATCGTGTTCGAGCGGGCGGAGTTGACCCGGGTGCCGCAAAATACGGTTCCGGTAGAAGGTTCGGTTGCCCGACAGATTCTGAAGCTGTTGGAAATGCTGGAAGACCAGGATGACGTGCAGCAAGTGTATGCGAACTTTGAAATAGACGATCAAGAATTGGCGGCACTCGCCACAGAATAATTTCAGGTCCCCGGGGCGCCCTGCTGGTGCTTCGGTTCCCCTCCTCTGTTTTGAACCCCTCTTCGCTTTGTTCTGTTTTCCCGGTGAAAGGTGGTTGTTGTGCGTATCCTGGGCATCGATCCCGGCAGTGTAAGTACCGGCTACGGTGTGATAGATCACCAGAACCGGAAGAGCCGATTGGTGACCTGTGGTAGCTTGCAATCTGCTCCGGGACTTCCTTTTGAAAAACGCCTGCTCGAAATTTATGACCGCCTGCTGGAACTCATTTCTGACGTAACTCCCGACGAAGCTGCTGTGGAAAGCGCGTTTTATGGAGCCAATGTAAAAACGCTAATGAAGTTGTGCCATGCGCGTGGTGTGATCCTACTGGCTCTGGCCAATTCGAACGTTCCCATATTTGAATATTCGCCGCGAGAGGTAAAAAAATCCGTTGTGGGGCGAGGTGCTGCGTCGAAAGAACAGGTGCAGTTTATGGTTCAGAATATTTTTAAAATAGAAACCTTGCCGGATACCTACGATGCGACGGATGCCATTGGCATTGCATTATGCCACGCGAATCGGGGAGGGATGTTTGGTGTGGGCGAAAAGAAAAAAAACGATCTGGCGGCCAAGTTGGAAGCTGCGAAGGCAAAGGATCAGCGGTCTGGCAAACTGGAGGATAAGCTGAAGCGCCTGGGTGTGGATGCAACCGTACGGCAGGCGCTTGCACACGGAAAACAGAAGGGGCGGCACGCAGGATGATTTCCTATTTGGAAGGCAAGTTGGCAGCAAACAGCCCAACCCATCTTATGGTTGACGTGGGCGGGGTTGGGCTGTTTGTACATATTCCACTTTCGAGTTATGAAGTTACTCGCGAACTCGGATCAACCGTACGTGTGCTTACTCACATGCACGTGCGGGAAGATGCGCTGGCGCTTTATGGGTTTTTTACGGAGGCGGAGCGAGACTTGTTTGAAATGCTCATTGCCGTATCTGGGATTGGGCCTCCCATGGCGCAAAAGATTATGTCCGGTGTGGCCATTGCAGATTTTCAACGGCAGATTCTTTCAGAAGACATTCGCGGTTTGACAAAGATTAAAGGGGTGGGGCAAAAGTTGGCGCAACGAATGGTTCTGGAACTGAAGGATCGGATTTCAGAAATTGCACCCGAAGGCGCAGAGGCAGGAGTAGAGAAAGAGGCGATGGGGCTTGTTGAAGAAGCGGCTACGGCTCTGGTTGGGCTGGGGGCACCTCCGCTTCAAGCGCGCAAACTGGTCGTCCATGTGATCCAGGAGTTCGGAGAAGACCTGGCGGTTGAAGAAGTGATCCGGCAGGCATTGAAGCGGATGTAGGCAAGCAGGTGGGCGGGCTAAGGTTATGGACAGGGTTCACGATCCTCAGGCGGGCGACGGAGACGAACTTGAATCCGACGAACGGATTCGCCCGATCCGGTTTGAAGACATGGCCGGGCAAGAGAAGGTGAAAGACAAACTGCGTATTGCGGTAGAAGCTGCGATCCATCGGGGCGATGCAATGGATCACGCGCTGCTGTACGGTCCGCCTGGATTGGGCAAGACGACAATGGCGCACGTGATTGCAAACGAACTGGGGGTGGAGATTGCGCCCACGTCTGGTCCGGTACTGGAACGGGCTGCGGACCTGGCAGGGATTTTGACCAATTTGAACGAGAAGGACGTCTTGTTTATTGACGAGATTCACCGAATGAGCCGGGTGGTGGAAGAGACGCTTTATTCGGCGATGGAAGATTTTACGCTGGATATTATGGTTGATAGTGGTCCGAGTGCGCGGTCTTACCGAATTCCGCTGGAGCGGTTCACATTGATTGGCGCAACTACTCGGTTGGGGTTGCTGACAAGTCCGATGCGTTCGCGGTTCGGCATTATTGAGCGGCTGGACTTCTACTCCCAGGAAGAGCTCCATACCATTGTGGAGCGGGCAGCCCGGATTATGAAAATTGCTATTGAACCGGATGGTGCTTTCGAAATAGCACGGCGCGCGCGTGGCACAGCCCGAATTGCCAACCGATTGCTGGCTCGTGCGCGAGACTTTGCGCAAGCTCGCGCCGATGGGATCATTACCCAACCCGTGGCTGTGGCTGCGCTCAAATTGCTGGATATTGACGATGCAGGGCTGGACGAGATGGACCGACGATTGTTGCGTTTGCTGATTGAAAAGTTTGGCGGCGGGCCGGTGGGATTAAACAACCTGGCCGCTGCGCTGGGTGAAGAGTCCGATACGATTGAAGATGTGTACGAACCCTATCTGATTCAGCAGGGTTTCCTGATGCGCACCCACCGAGGGCGTCAGGCTACGGCACGGGCGTACCGGCATCTGGGCCTGGAACCGCCGGCCGGGTCTCAGGGGCAGTTGTTATAAAGCGAATTTTTTTGAGGATATCTCATGCAGGTGCTGGGCATTGAAACTTCCACGCCGGTTTGTAGCGTGGCCCTGGTTCGAGATGGTCGTATTGTGGTGAAACATACACTGGATGCGGGCACACAGCATGCAGAGCGGCTCACGGGGATGGTTTGTGAGGTGCTGGACGCTGCAGGTCTGGATCTGGCCGAACTGGATGGTGTGGCCGTGGGCGCTGGGCCGGGCTCATTTACGGGGCTACGTATTGGAATGGCTACGGCAAAAGGTTTGTGCATGGCCTGCGACTTGCCGCTGCTGACCGTACCCACTCTGGCGGGGTTGGCTCTACCGTGCGCCTCGGGTGCTGCGCCGGTATGTGCTATGCTGGATGCCCGGCGGGGTGAGGTGTACGCGGGTGTGTATGAGTTGGAAGATGGCCACCTGGTAGCAAAGGATGAAAATGTTGTGCTGCCAGTAGCGGATCTTTTGCCGGATCTCCCGCGTCCGATCTTGCTGGTTGGGGATGGTGCCTGCGCTTATCGTGAAGAGATTCGGGCGTACCTGGGGAGCGCGGCTCATTTTGCACCGGAGGCATTTGGACTGCCCTGTGGCGGTGCTATTGGTTTGTTGGGGACAGAATTGCTGGCGCGTGGCGACGTGGCTGATCTGGCCTCTGTTGAACCCCGATATTTGCGGCGGTCTCAGGCTGAACGGGTTCGACGAGAACGGATGGCTTCTGCTGGAGGATGATCCGGGATGGACAACATACAAAGCGAGACGGTGACCCTTCCAGAATTTGCTCTGGCACCGATGGCAACAGAGCATCTGGATGCGGTTCTGGCCATTGAGCAGGTTGGGTTTTCAAATCCCTGGCAGGAGCAAGATTTCCGGTACGCACTTGCCCGAGAAGGCAGCTTCTGTCTGGTCGCACAAAAAGACACTCGGGTCATTGGATATGCGGTGGGCTTTCTGGTATCGCGGGAATACCATCTGGCGGATTTTGCGGTGCATCCGGAGATACAGCGCCGGGGCGTGGGACGCGAATTTCTGGGCCAGTTGCTGGGGCGGTTAGAGGAAGCATCGGTGGCGGCTGTTACCCTGGAGGTGCGCGTTTCGAACAGCCGGGCTATGGATCTGTACAGCAAGTTCGGATTTCAGACCGTGGCGATTCGGAGAGGCTATTATAGCAACCCCCGGGAAGATGCTCTGGTGATGCTGAAACCTCTTGTTGGAGATCTATCAGAATGGGTACGGTCCAGTACGTTTTCGGGGCCTGCTGGAGGGGGAGGATGTTCAATAAAGCGGTCGTAGGGCAGCACCGGGTGGTGGCTATTCTTACGCGGATGGTTCAGAGCAAGCGCATTCCGCATGCGCTTATGTTCTACGGGCCGCCGGGAATGGGTACTGTTGCCGCTGCCCTGGAGACGGCCAGGAGCCTGCACTGCGAACGCCCGGATGGCGGGTCCTGTGGGACGTGTCGCGGGTGTCATAAAACCGAGGCGCTGAATCATCCGGATTTTTCGTTGCTTTTCCCGTTTCCTTCCCGCGTGACGCAAGAGGCGGAGCGGATGGCATTGCAGGGTGTGCTTTCCAACCCGTATGGATATTCTTTTCCGGAAGATTCTACCGTCCTTTCTATTGAACGGATCCGGGCTTTGCAAAAGCAATTTTCTTATGGGAGTTATGAAGGTGCCTGGCGTACTGCGGTCATTCTGCATGCAGAACGAATGCGCCCCGAGGCGGCCAATGCGTTGCTTAAAACGCTGGAGGAACCACCGGGCCGGTCTTTACTGATTCTCACCGCGCCGAGCCAGGACGCGATGTTGCCGACGATTGTCTCTCGCTGCCAGGGCGTTAAGTTTGCACCATTGGCCACGCGAGATGTGGAAGGTGCGCTGGTTGCTGAAGCGGGTGTGGGTGCCGAGGAAACCGGGTTTATCGCCAGAGCCAGTGGTGGCAATTTGCGATTGGCCCGAGAGATGGCGGGTGGTGAAGTACGGGAAGCACAAGATCGCGCATTTCGTTTTTTGGACGCGTTGCTCTGGGGAGAAGAATACAAAACCTACACTGCCCTGGAGCAACTTGTGTCTGACCGACAAGGAACCATGCAGATGCTGGATGGGGCGGAGTTATGGCTCCGGGATGTTCTGCTGGTTTCTGGAGACAATGCCGAATACGTGTCTCACCACGGGCGCCTGGACGATGTAAAACGCCTGGCGGAAGCATTTACGATGGACAGGTTGCAGGAGACGGTGTCCAAAATTGAATCTTTGCGCGAAATGAATTCTCGGAATGTGAATTTGCACACCGGGCTGGTTTCTCTGTGGCGGCAGGTGCGGCGCTACGGGCAGGGCGTTGGGAATTGACCACGAGGAACGGATCATTGTTTGTGACTGCAAGCTGAGTCCGGAAACCGAATACAAAAAGGTGAGGTGCATGGGGAAGTTTTATATTTCAACACCCATTTATTATGTGAACGACGACCCGCATATTGGGCACGCCTACACAACAATTATGGCCGATGTGTTAGCGCGGTATCACCGCAGTGCAGGCGATGATGTAATGTTTCTGACGGGCACGGACGAGCACGGGCAGAAGGTGGAGCAGGCTGCCCAAAAGCGAGGCATTTCGCCGCAGGTGCATTGTGATGAGATGGTAACGCGATTTCAGGCATTGTGGGAAACGCTGAATATTTCGCATGACGATTTTATCCGAACAACGGAAGAACGGCATCGGAGCGTTGTGTGTAAAATTTTGCAAGAACTGTACGATACGGGAGAGATTTACGCAGACAACTACGAAGGCTGGTACTGTGTACCGGATGAGCGGTTCTGGACAGAGAAAGATCTGGTAGGGGGGAAGTGCCCGGAATGTGGGCGCGAGGTCGTGCGGATTTCAGAGAAGAATTATTTTTTTAGAATGAGCAAATACCAGGATTGGCTGGTGTCGTACATCCAGGATCATCCGCGTTTTATTTTGCCGGTTTCACGGCGGAACGAAATCCTGGGGTTTCTGAAAAATCCGCTGAACGATCTGTGCATTTCCCGGCCGAAGGCACGCCTGGGGTGGGGGATTCCGTTGCCATTTGATGAGGACTACGTTTGTTACGTATGGTTCGACGCATTGATTAATTATATCACTGCGCCGGGGTATCTCCAGAATGAAGAAGCGTTTGGGAAATGGTGGCCTGCGTCTTGCCACTTGATTGGGAAAGATATTCTGACGACGCATTCGGTGTACTGGCCCACCATGCTAAAGGCGATGGGGTTGCCGATGCCGGAAACGATTCTGGGGCATGGTTGGTGGATGGTGGACGAGCAGAAAATGAGTAAGTCGCGTGGCAATGTAATCCGCCCGCTGGATTTGGCAGATAAGTACGGCGTGGACGCCTTCCGTTATTTTCTGGTGCGAGAGATGGTGCTTGGTCTGGACAGTAGTTTTAGCGAAGAGGCGTTTGTTAACAGGTACAACGCGGAACTGGCGAATGACCTGGGCAATTTGCTGAACCGCACGGTGGTGATGGCGCAGCGATACCTGGACGGGAAGGTGCCGGAGATTGATCCGACCCACGATGCACTGACGGGGTTGAAGGAACAGGCTAAAAAAACACTGGCAGGTACTCGGGACGGGGTTGTGGAAATGAATCCCGGCGGTATTCTGGATGGGGCGTGGGAACTGGTGCGCGAGGCCAATCGGTTTGCCGAGGCACAGGCACCCTGGAACCTGGCCAAAGACCCGGAGAAGCGGGTTGAGTTGGAGGTAACGGTGTACGGATTGCTGGAGACCATGCGCCATTTGTCGGTGTTGCTGTTTCCTGTCATGCCAGGCAAGGCAGAGGAGATGTGGGCACAGCTTGGAATACCGGATCGTATTGATACGGTACAAATTCAAGATCTCCAGGCCTGGGGTGGTTTGCGTGCTGGAGGATCGGTTCAGGGAGGTGGGGCGGTGTTTCCACGGATTGAAAAAAAGCCGGTTGAGAACCTGGTTGAAAAACCGAAAAAAGAGGAGTTGCAGATGTCGGAGGAGAAGACGGACCTGATCTCATTTCAGGCGTTCCAAAAGGTAAAGCTCAGAGTGGCGCGCGTAGAGGCTGCCGAGCGGGTAGAAGGCGCAGATCGGTTGTTGAAGTTACAGGTGAGTTTGGGCGACGAGAAAAGACAACTTGTGGCGGGTGTGGCCCAGCATTATGAACCAGAAGCTCTTGTGGGCCGACAAATTGTGGTGGTGGCCAATCTGGAACCAGCAAAAATTCGAGGCGTGGAGTCGCAGGGGATGTTGCTGGCGGCTTCGGGCGAGGGAGGACTGGCGCTGTTGCAG
>JAQCGA010000087.1 GCA_027619145.1 bacterium
CTCCCCGTGTCGGGGAGGGGCCGGGGGAGGGGTCCGAAACGCTTATCTTCATGGCATTAGTCCTTAATTTACTTTGGGAATACCAGATGAAAGGCTACCTGGCGGTTATGGCCAGGGAAAGTCTGCCAACGGGAGGTTGAGACCGGGAAGTCGTGGCGAGGTAAAGACGCCATCCGGTTTCAGTTCTCGGCCGACGTAGTTTCGTTCGCCGTATATGAGAAGTGTGATGATTTTACGGAACGGATCTACGATGGCGTATTCCAGGATTCCCAGATTGTAATACTCTCGCCGTTTGCTGATGTAGTCTCGCTCTTCGCTTCCCTCGCTGACGACTTCGATGACCAGATCCGGAACCATTTCGTGGATTTGGTCCGGTTGTATTTCACCCGTGGTAAGATAAACGGCAATATCCGCCATCCGATCCGTATTCGTTTCCGTGCGTATCCAGCTTTCGGAGGCGATCAGGTCAATGATCCCTTCTGATTCATGTTTATAAACATACAGATGTTCCAGAATTGTCGATATCATTCTCGTATGTGCCAGACCGCTTGGTGACAAAACGACCAGCCTCCCTTCCACCCGCTCATAGCGGTAAGGTTGTCCGAATTCCGCATCGGCGAATTCTTCTGCCGAGAGCAGGTGCCCCTGGTCTTCCAGACCCAGTTTCAGCCGGGTTTGTAGCATTTTGTTCTCCTGGTTCAGCGTATCGGTTTCAATGCATCTCGCACAAAGGCACAAAGGGAACAATAACGTGTGTGTCTGTGGTAATTATAGACAGAATTTCGCAGGCTGACAAGGGTCGGTTACTGGCCCTGTTTTTTTGTCCACTGTTTTTTGTTCCGTTTCATTTCGGTGTTGAGAGCGGGGCTTTTCTGGGGTGCCGGGGTGTCCCAATCCACAATACGGTGTTCGCCCAGGCGTGCCACGGGCTGGCGTTGTTTGACAGAGGGAATGCCGAATTTCTTGTGCGGTTCAAGCTGGTACCAATAGGCCACCGAGGACATTTCGTTGGCCAGGTGGTTGCCGTGCCCGTGTTCGATGGTGGCTTTGATGGAATTGCGGAAGCGTACGGGGTTGGTCAGGTGGAAGACGTAGGACGTCTGGTAGCCGCCGGTGTTGTGTTCGTACACGGAAGAGCCGTTCATGAGAAAGGCGTTGTCCTGCATGCCCCAGGCCTGGCCGAGGTAGTCTTCGCTGCCGGTACCGTGCAGATCGGGTGGCCATTTGTAGCCGTCCACCCAGATCATATCATCGCCTTCGCCCCACCAGGTGCCCTGGAAATTGGTGACCGAGAGATTGCAGCCAACGTAGTGGCCCGGGCCTTCGGCTTCGAGGATGACGTAGTTGTTGTTCCAGGCTTCTTTTTCTTTGTTGACGATATTGGCTTCAGGCGTGTTGACACGGATCTCGTGACCCCAGCCGTCACAGGGATTTTCCCGGCGGAACTGCGCGTGAAAGTACGCGGTGCTGCTACCGAAGGGTGCGCCGTAGCGTTCGTAATCGACATAAAAATACTGCCGGTAGGGTTGTTTGCCTTCGTTGGTGACTTCGATGCGTGCGGATTTGTTGAAGGGCATTTGCAGATAGCAGTTGAGGGCAACGTTGGGGCCGAACTGGTTTTCCCGGCTGGTATGGGTAGAAGCGGAAAAAGGGAGAGATTGGAACGAGGTCATGAGGTTATTGCCCAGGCAGAAGAAATCTCCCAGCGGAACGAGGACGCTGGGGTTTTTTTCACCGTCCCAAAACATTTTGAGCAATACATTTCGGAAGGCACCTTCTCCGCTCTGGGTCATCCAGATGTGGGTGATGCATCCTGGACCTTTGAGGTCTGCAAGTACACGGGTTTCGCCGGGTTCAATGGACCAGGCATCGCCGTTGCGACCGGAGGTATCCCATGAGGAGGCACGGAGCGTTCGGGCATCTTTGAGCTGGGTGAGCGAAGAGAGCAGGTTTGTGGGCACCATGACAGGTTCTCCTTGCAATTGTTGGCTCGATCTGTTTCTGGAAGAAGGACATGGAGCCAAGGTATGGAATTGGTAGAAATCGTGCAAGATAGAAACGATGTCGTTGAAATCTGGATGAATAAAAAAAGCAGCCAATCCAGAAACAATGGATCGGCTGCTTTTTACCTGTGCGAAGCATCGAATCCGAACCGGACGCCGCCGAGGTCAGAGCCGGGTACCGCCCCGGACCGATCTAACCGACCGTATTCTTAGATTCGCACAGGATGAAAGAGGGAAGGACGCTTTCCGAAAAAATCCGGATGTTGCGGCTCATGCAAGGGGTTGAATTTTTTTCACTTCAACCAAGGTCAGAGCCGGGGGGCTGCCCAGGTTTTTTCGTGAAAGCAAAACAACTCTTTGCATGAGCCCATAGATCGAGGTGGGCGTCCACCACCTCGATATTGTTATTTCAGCAAGAGCATCTTCTGGACCTGCTGGAAGTCTCCGGCTTCAATGCGGTAGTAATAAAGACCGGATGCAACATCACCGGCATTCCAGGTAACTGTGTACGACCCGGCACTTTGCCGTGTATTTACCAGACGTGCCACTTCCTGTCCCAGGGCGTTGTACACTGTGAGACGAACCTGGGCGGCTTCGGGGAGCTGGTAACGAATTTGTGTGGCCGGGTTGAACGGATTGGGATAGTTGGTCAGGGCAATGGTTTTGCCAGCCTGTGTAAGCGATTGCACGGACTGGACCTGTGCAACACCGCCTACGGTCAGGGTGAGTTCTGATCGTAGGCCACTGTTGATCGGCACGCTACCCCATTGTCCGACCAGACCGCTGGTGCCGGCCGCCTGAATGGCGTAGTAGCCAGATGCGCCGGACCTTTGTTTTGGGTCTGTCAGGATTTCAACTTCGACTTTTCCACTGGCATCTGTGACGCCACGCCAGGCATAGTCTGCGGGCAGGCCGGAGATGGAACGGGCAAAGGCAAGTTCCAGGCCTGCTGCAGGTGCACCGTTTTGCATCACGGTAGCTACAACCACGGCGCGGTGCCCGGGGCCTGCAGGTGCCAGGCTGGAGCTGGTGGGGAAGGCGATGTCCGAAAACTGGGTGTTATGGGTAATGCGGAGGACCTCGTCTCCAGCAGAGGAAATGATGTCGCTCCAGGCGTGGTCCGTTGGCGGGGCATTATACTGTCCGTTCCGGTTGTGGTCCGCGTAATAGTCCACGCGATAGGCGCGGCTGGGACGGATACCGGGGATGATGACAGAGAAGTTGGCCTGCGGAACGCTCTCCACGCGGGCACGGCCGACTTCTGCGCCGGTGCCCAGTTCTACCACACGGGCCTGGAAGGTCTGGCCCACGTGCGGGTTCATGGCAAGCAGCTCGAGGGTGAACTGGTGGGGCCAGTTGATGTCTGTGAAGTTGGTATTGTGCGTAAAGGTGAGGGTTTGTGTTTCCAGAGCGTTGTTTACGCTGAGGCGCCAGGTGTGGTCTTGCGGCGCACGGTTGTAAGAGCCGTTCCGGTTGTGATCTGCATAGAAGTCTACGTCGTAATTGCCGCCAACCTGAATGCCGGGCAGGATCACGCTGAAGTCTGGCCCAGGAACAGCGGCAAGACGCACGCGGCGGATTTCCGCTCCGGTGCTGCGGTTTACCACACGAACTTCAAGCATTTGGCCCACGTGTGGGTTCATGCCCACAAACTGCAGGGTGATGCGCGGACCGAGTTGCTGAGTCTGAGGAAAACTGCTGGCGTTACCGGGTTCGGTAACTTCGGCACCTGCGGTCGCGGTTCCCGTGCCTTCGGGATCGCCCAATTCCTGGCCGTTGGTGAAGCCATCACCGTCTGAGTCTATTTTGGCGAGCGCCGGACCCCAGAAGGTTGCCCGACTGAAGGGTGCGAGGCGAGCGTCCACGGCTTGCCCGAAGAGATTGCGGGGGCCGTTTCCAGGGGTTGGGAAAGAGACGTGGCAGGTTAGACAACCTTTGACGGTTCCATTGGGAAGCAAGGCAGGTCGAAAGGGGAGCGCTTCAACGGTTGAGGCGATCAGAGACAGAGAGACTGCAACAAACAAGTAACGTTTCAGCATGTTTCCTCCTTAGCGTGGTAAACGGTAGAGCATCTGCCAGGAGACCCGGAGAAACAGTCCTGGCTTTTCATAGGATGACTGCAAGCCGCGTGCCAGCAAATGGAAAAGCCGAGCAGGTGTATTATAAGATTCTATTTTCTTATGAGTTGCGCGATTAATAAAGAAGATTGAGGAATGACAACGCGTATGGAATAGTGATACGACAACGCGACATTGAGAGAGAGAATCGCAAGATTTATCAATGATAAACACATATTTTTAATACAATTAAATTAATGTGTATCATGAATGTGGCACTGCTTCTTCTGGGAAGCATTCCGGGATGCCAGAGAATGAGGATCGAAGGGATGGTAGAACACCATGGTCCGGGTTGTATTTGGGATTGTTGGAATGCTGTTTTTTCAGGAGGGCTTTGTCGAAGCTGTCCGTTTTTATTTTGATCTGTCCGGGAAGCGCTTTTATATTGGCCGCTCGAGCCTGTTGTGTGCAGGGATGGGACAAAACAAAAGATTGTATTCCGGAAGCAGTGTATTCGAAGAGAGAGGACGAAGAGATGAAGACCTATCGTGCAGCGATTGTGGGGTTGGGTCGGATGGGCAGTACTATTGATGAGGAGGTGGTGGGTTATCCGTCGATTGCGTTGCCGTATTCGGTGGCGGCATCGTGCCAGGCCAGTGAGCGATTGGAACTGGTTGCGGGATCGGACCTGCTGGAGGAGAAGCGTGCGGCATTTGGGAAGAAGTGGGGTGTGGAAGCGTTGTATGAAGATTATATGGAGATGATAGAGAAAGAAAAGCCGGATCTGGTGGCGGTGTGTACCAAGGGACATTTGCACGCGGAGATGGGGGTCAAGGTGGCGGAGGCCGGGGTGCCGATGGTGTATATGGAAAAGGCAATGGCCTGCTCGATGCAAGAGGCGGATGCAGTACGGGATGCGTGTGGCAAACACGGTACGTTGTTTAATACGGGTGTGCTGCGACGGTTCGACAACCGGTACTGGAAAGCGCGGGAGCTGGTTGAACAGGGAGAGATTGGCGAGGTGAAGGCAGTGGTGCATTTTGCCGGGTCGAATTTGATGCACGGACATATTCATTCGATTGATACGCTGTCGTATCTGGTGGGTGATATAAAGATTTCGCGGGTGCGCGGTGATTTGTTGCCGAGGGATTTGAAGATTGAGAACAATCGGCTGGATAAAGACCCCAGTGCCGTTTATCATTTGATCTTTGAAAATGGGATTGAAGCCTGGACGGTTCCGGCGGGACACTGGGAGTTTGAGATTCTGGGCACAGAAGGGGCGATTCGGTCGCGGAATAATGGAGCGGATTGGGAGCTTCGGAAGATGGGCGAGTTGCGCGGCAAGCGGCGGTTTGTGGAGAGGGGCCAGTTACCAGGCGTAGAAGGGAAAAGTTCAGTGGTGGCCTGTCTGGAGGATCTGGTGAATGCGCACGAGTCGGGCAAGCAGCCGCTGGGCAATGTGGGATTGACGCATCATCTGACGGAGGTTTGTCTGGCTGTCGCAGAAAGCCATCGGCAAGGTGGGGTGTGGGTGGATCCGGCTGCGGTGGACCGGGATCTTTATGTGTTTCATGTGTGAGGAGAGGGCCGGGAGAATGGGGAATGGCACATCAATTATCAATTATCAATTGCCAATTATCGATTGCCAATTGTAAGGAATGGATATGAAGACGATTGAGCCGTTGGTTTCGCCGGATGGGTTTGTAGGGTTGGAGGGGGTAACGCATTTGTGTACGGGAGGTGAAGCACCGTGGTTGAAGGTGCAGGCAGAGGTGTATGAGCGGTTTGCGCGGTTGAAAAGTGCCGGGTATGACGGGCGGACGGAGATTTACGAGACCGGGGAACGGTGCCGGGAACGGGTGGGGCAGCTCTGGGGTGTGCCGGCGAAGCGGGTGGCGTTTTTGCCAACGGCGGCAGAGGGGATGAATTGGCTGGCACGTGGGTTGGACTGGCGGGAAGGGGACAATATTGTGGTGCCGAATCTGGAGTTCCCTTCTGTAGCGTATGCCTGGAAACACCTGCGGGATCGGGGTGTAGAGGTACGCTTTGTGCCGCACCGGGACTGGTTCGTTCACGAAGAGGATTTGCTGGATGCGGTGGATGCGCGGACGCGGGTGCTGGCGGTGAGCCAGGTGAGTTTTTATACAGGGCAGAATCTGGATGTGGAGCGGTTGTCCGAAGGGTTGCGCGGCAAGGGGACGTTGCTGGCTGTGGATGCGACGCATGCTTCGGGGGTGGTGGTGGTGCCTGCGGGGGTGACGGATTTGACGGTGAGCAGCAGTTATAAATGGATGCTGGCCACGCATGGGGTGGCGCCGTGCTATTTGAGCGAGCGAGCCGAATCGCATACAGCGGCAAGTTCTTTTGGCTGGCGGAACCTGGCGGTGTGGCCGGCTCAGGGGCCGGAGCGATTGCCGGAGGTGGAGGAGAAGCCCATGCCGGACCGGATGGAGCCGGGCAACCCAGCGATGCAGGTGGTGATGCACCTGGACAGGTCGCTGGAGGTGTTGCTGGAGGTGGGTATGGAGCGGATCGATGCCCACGCTCGGGATTTGTCTGAAGAGATCAGCGCCGGGTTGGATGAATTGGGGTTTACGGTGATTAGCCCGAAAGCACGTGGATCGCGGTCCGGGAATACGTGTTTTTTGACAGAGGATGCAAAGGGGATGCTGAACCGGTTGGCCGAGAAGAAGGTGTTGTGTTGGGGCGAGTATGGACGGATGCGGATTTCGGCGCATTTGTATAATGGGAGTGAGGATGTGGCGCGGTTGATGGCAGCGTTGCGGGAGATGCAGGGATGACGACGGATGGCAGATGGCTGATGGCGGAGGACGAAGGCGGAGAATCAAGGAAGATTGACAATTATCAATTATCAATTATCAATTGTCAATTGTTTCGCGGAATGTACCGAGTCTGGTTTTGTCTGTGGTCCAGGGTATTCATTTTGAGTTCCGAGGAGAATGTGCGATGATGAAACTGGGGTGTATGTCGCTGAGTTATAAAGATCAGTTTGCTGCGGGAAAGATCGATCTGGTTGGATTTATAAACCGGGCGTATGAGATGGGGCTGGATGGGATCGATTTGCATACGCGGGCGTTTGCCTCTACTGAACCGGCGTATTTGCGGGATATTCGGATGCGCTGTTTGAAACGGGGTCTGGCGCTTTCTTATATTGGGGTGAGCAATAATTTTGGTAAGCCGCAGGCGGAGCTTCCGGCCGTGGTAGATGACGTGAAGAAGTGGGTGGATGTGGCGGCGTTTATGGGGATTCCGCTGGTGCGGATTTTTGCGGCATGGGTTCCGGAAGGGGAGCCGGAAGAGCAGGTGTGGGAACGGATGATGCCGTGTATGCATGAAGTAGCGGCGTACGGCGAAGAGAAGGGGGTTGTGCTGGGGTTGCACAATCACAATCATGGATGCGTAACACGCACGGGCAAAGAGGTGCGGCGTATTCTGGATGAGGTGAACAATCCTTATTTGTCGCATATTTTGGATACGGGCCAGTACGTGGGTTCACCAGGTGCAAGCGGTGCGAATGGGAAAGAAGATCCGGCGCTGGATTTCTACGGGAGTATAACAGAGACGGCACCGCTGGCAGTCCATGTGCGGGCTAAGATTTACCGGATTCAAACCGGAGAAGAGGCGTGGCTGGATTACCCGAGGATTTTTGAAATTCTGAAGAGTGTGAAGTATAACGGTTGGGTATCTATTGTGTATGAAGGACAGGCGGTGGAGGAAGAGGAGACGGCGGTGAAAAAAGCGGTGAAGTATATGCGGCGGTTTGTGTAGTAGGGGGGATCACGAAGGGCACGAAGGGGGAGGAAAGGGCACGAAACTGCCCAGCCCGTCCGCCGCAGGATTGGAGGCAGAACGGGCCGAGTTGGGATGGATGGGAAAGGCATGCAGGTAAAGTTTGAGAAACATTTTGTGGGGTGCAGGGATGGCAATACTTCAGGTTGAAGAACAGGCGAGTGACGGGACGCGGGAGACGATTACCGGGCGGTCGATTGTGTTGGGGGTGTTGAGTGCGGGGGGGATTGCTCTGTACGGGAATGCGGGTGAAATGGTGTTGCATGTGGGGTCGCTGGTGAAGTCGAATTTTCCGGTGTCGTTAATTCTGGCGTTTACGATCTGGGTGGTGGTGAATATGGTGATTGCCCGGATTATGCCAAAGGCGGTGTTGTCCAGTACGGAGTTGATGACCATTTTTGGGATGACGTGGATTGGTGGGATGATGCCGGGGGTGGGCTGGATGGGGTATTTGATTGGGGCACTGCCTGCCCCCCATTTTTTTGCTACACCGGAGAACCGGTGGGGCGAGTTGTTTCTGGACGAGTTGCCGCGTTGGGCGTTTCCGGAGCCGAGTCCGGAGATTATGGATCGGTTTTATTTTGGGCTACACGTGGGAGAAGAGTTGCCCTGGGCAGGCTGGGTGATGCCGGTGTGGTGGTGGTTTTCGGCGTGTATTGCGATGACGGGTGTGGCGTTTTGCGTGACTGCGATTTTTCACCGGCAGTGGGCAGATGCGGAGCGGTTGACGTATCCGCTGGTGAATTTTCCGGTGGATATGACGGAAGGATTCAAGGAAGGGCGTAGCATTCCGGATTTATTCAAAAAGCCGGTGTTCTGGTTGGGGTTTGGTTGGACGGCGGGAATTATTTGCTGGAATATTATTACGTTCTGGTACCCGCAGGTGCCGCGGATTACGCTGTTCGATTCGATTAATACGAAGGCGATGATGGTGGCGCGGGGCTTTCCGCCGGTATACCTGCGCGTGTTACCCCTGGTGATTGGGCTGGGGTATCTGTGCAGTCTAGAGTTGTTGTTCAGTTTCTGGTTTTTTGGGTTGTTGGCGGTGGTGAAGGTGGGGATGATGAATCGGACGGGGTTCACCGTAGGTCTATCGGGTCAGCCCTCTACGGGGAGTGAAATTATTAACCTGGAGAGTCATGGGGCGATGACGATTCTGGTGGTGTGGTCGTTGTGGATGGCGCGGAGACACCTGGTGTACGTGTGGCAATGTGCGTGGAAAGGTGGGGATGAGCGAGAGGGGCCACTTTCGTACCGGATCGCGGTGCTGGGGCTGGTAGTTTGTTCGACCTATGTGTGTGCATTTTTTATGTCGATGGGGCTGTCGTTCTCGCTGGCGCTGGGTCAGATGTTGATGATGTTTATCGCATATTTCACGGTGGCAAAATATATGGCGGCAACGGGGTTTGGATATCTGGTGCCGGTGGGTGGAAAAGGGGGATGGTGGCTGAATACGGTGATGGGGACGGCGACGATGGATACGAAGAATCTGGTGGGGCTGGGGTTGCTGAATAGCAGTACGTTTTACGGGGCGGGAAGACTTCAGACGATTCAGATGTTGCCGCATCATTTAAAGGCGATGGACCATGTGAAGGATCGCCGAGGATGGGTCAGTGGTACGGTGTTCCTGGCGTTTTCGGTGGCATTTGTGGTGAGTGCGGCCACGATTATTTATTTTTGTTATACGGAGTCAGCACTGTTTCTGCGGTCCTGGACGTTGTGGGAAGGCCCGCATGGGATTTTCAACGGTCTGGCGACTTCGATTGGTGAGGCGGACCGTACGGTGTTTGACCCGCAGAAGCTGGGGATCTGGTTGGTTGGTGCTGGTGAGGCGGGATTGCTGGCGCTGTTACGCACGTGGTTCCCGTGGTGGCCGTTGCATCCGCTGGGGCTGGCGTTTCAGTACACGACGGGACCCCGGTATTATGCGCTGAGCATTTTGATGGTGTGGGCGGCCAAGTTGCTGATTGTGCATTACGGCGGCCCCCGGATGTATGAAAAGGCGAAGCCATTTTTTTATGGAACGGTGATTGGGTACTGTGTGGGGATTGGAATTGCGCAGGTGGTGGATCTGATCTGGTTTCCGGGGTCGGGGCATGGATTTCATAATTATTAGAGCGATCTCGCGCAAAGACGCAAAGAGAAAAGCAACCACAGATCAAAACGGATGAACACAGATGGTTGGGTATCTGTACCCGCCCGCCACACGAAGGGGAACCCTCCTCGGTCAATTTTGGTGTGTGTCCGTCTGGATGGATGGGGTGTTGGGCCGATGTTTTGTAGGGGCGATCCTCGTGATCGCCCGGTTTGGGGGCATGTTCGCGGGATAATCTGATGATTCGGGTTCCGATGAAGGTTCACGGAGAAGATGTGACGCGGAGGCATACGGAGGAGGAATATCATGTCGTCGTTCATAGAGAAGGTGGGGGTGGGAGAAGGGGAGATGGAGATTTATGTTTCGATGCCCGA
>JAQCGA010000088.1 GCA_027619145.1 bacterium
GATGAGACGGGTCTGATCGGCTTCGCGGGATAGCCGGGTAAGGGCAAGAGCCCGGCGTTCATCGATTTCACCCGTGCGCACGGCTTCTCGAATGGGCGGAGGCAGGCGGTTGAAGCGCCTTGCTACTGCCACTTCTTGAGGTTTCATGCCAACGCGGCGAGCGGCATCCTCATCGGGAAGATGAAAAATGTCGATGCGGCGCAGAAAATCGACTTCGTCGGCAATATTGAGGGGTTGAACCTGGAGGTTGGACTGGAAGGAGAGTTCTCTGGCGCGGTCTTCGGAGACGCGCCGCACAATGGCCGGAATGGTACTCAGCCCAAGTTTGAGACAGGCTTCCACTCTGCGGCGTCCGATGACGAGCTGGTACCCGGACTCTGCAGGAGACACAATAATAGGCTCGATGACGCCGTAGCGCTGGATGGAAGACATGAGGTCTTCCAGACGCCCGGCATCTGTGCGTTGCCTGAGCGGCAGTTTGCGGTCCGTGATCTGAGACAGCGGGATATTAAGCAGAGTATCGGCCATAAATTAAGGAAGTGCTTTAAGATAGGTGTCGTCACAGGACCCAAAAACGAAGTGCGGAATGAACCGTGAGGCGCAGTAAAAAAACCTGTGTTATTCCGCCGCACAGTCTACTCCGCACCTGTTTTTTAAACGTTTTCCCACTCGCTTTCGGGCATGTCTTGAGCAAGTCGGAGACCACCTAACGCACCGGCGTAAATTGGATCATCTACGACGGTGGCACGGGCGGGACCCAACTGCGCCAGGTCAGCTTCGATAACTTCGGGCAGGCCCCTGATCTGGCTACCGCCTCCGGCCAACACAATGTTGTTGCGCAACTCGTCCTGGAACTCGGGTTCGAATGTGGTGATTAATTCGCGGATGGCCGCCCGCATGTTGGGCAAGATTCCTTCGCAGGCTTCTTTGAGCTCTTCTGCAATATTGTAGAGAACCGGTTTGCCTTCTACCTGGAATTCTACGCTGATGCCTTCGGTAATGGGTGAGACGAAAGCATATCGTTCTTTGATGCTGCGCGCCAGGTGCTTGGAAATAGGCGAGTCCTGAACTTTTTCTTGCAGAAGTGCGTGGAATTTCTCGTCAATGAAGCTACCGGCCTCGTACAGGGTGCGCTGGTCGGCTTCTTCCGGGATGGTGCCGTGCATCCTGCACAGGTCCAGGGTACCCGCGCCAATATCTACGATTAGCGCGTTATTGTACAGACCTAGCCCGTAGGCCACGAGAAACGGTTCCGAAACAACCATCACCGAATCTACGAGCCCGCGCATCACATCGATAATGGCCTGTTTGTCATTCAGGCTGGCCAGGGCCGGTGCGCCAACCACCGCACGTACTTCCTGGTTGGGCCGAATGTCCGCCAGGCCAATTACATGCTGTACCAGCTCTTCAACAGCTGCAATTTCTCGATTCTCGTTTCTGCCGCTGGATCTGTCTGGGCGGTATTGGAGACCACTTGTTCCGAGTGGATAAAAAAGGTCCAGCGTCATTCGGTTGCGGATGCACTCTTCACCAAAGACGATCGGTTTTTGGAGGAACTTGTAGGCCACCAAATCCTTGGGCCACCCAACCACACTGGGCACAGTGCAGGTAATGTCGGTGCTGGTTGCAATGGAACTATTGGCTGTACCTAAATCAATGCCCAGGTACAGAATGTCCTTTTGGGTGTTGCCCGGGTCCGAAGAAGGCGCAATAGCGCTTTCAGGGAAGGCACCAGCAGGGGTACCCGGTCCGGTCTCCTCCGCCATAATGGATTTTCCCTCCTTCAAAGATAACACTTAAAAAAATGCCGCGACGAGCCAGAGCTATGGCCGGCGTCCCGTTAGTGGGATTGCAATTCGATCGTGATAGGTGTTGTCTTGTTCGCTTTTTCTGCATCTTCTGCGCCTGATGCTGCTGTCGTTGGCCCAGGATCCCCGTTCCCGTTTGTGCTGGATTGAGAAACCACAGACACCCCGGTACCTAAACTTGTCGTGGCTTCTGGAGGGCTGCTGGTGTGTAACCCAAATCGAGCGGCGATGCCACCGGGGGGTTGCCACCGCGTGTCTACCTCACGGGCTTGGCTGCGCAGGCTTGGCTGCGTCTGCTGCTTTGGAGATAGCGGATCTGGCGAAGAAGGTACTGAATGTAAATGTTTCCGCCCACCCAAAAAAGCGGCCTGAAGTTTGCGCGGAGGAAGAGCAGCAGGGCTGGAAGCCCCCACCCCAGGAGTGTAACTGTTCCGCTTGCGGGCCTCAGTGGCTTCCTCTGCAAGGCGCAATGTCAGGCTACGGATGCTCATTGTTTCAAATTGACTTTTTGAAAAATTCGATGGCTTTGTTGTGCTCGCCTTTTTGTTCGTAGGCAAGCCCCAGACTCTGATAAATTCCAGAATAGGCAGAATCCAGTGCCAGAACTCGATTAAAAGAAGCGATGGCCTGGTCATAACTGCCTCTGGCGCTATGTACGTTGCCCAGGCGGAAATGCGTTTCAGGGTTGTCCTGGTCGATTTCTGCGGCCTGCGTGAGGCCCCGGATGGCTTCGCCGAAATTCTGGGTTCGTGCGTAGACTTCGGCCAGCTTGTAATAGGCCTTCAGATAGCTGCTGTCCAGAGAGATGGAAGCGCGATAAGATTCAATGGCTTCTTGGAAATCGCCGTTGTTATCATAGGCGACGCCCAGTTTGAAACAGGAAGATGCCGTCCGCTGGAGCTCCACCAGTTTACGAAAGGCGTCAATCGCTCTGGGATAATCGCCTTTGTTATTGTAATTAACGCCAAGGCGATCGTGAATCTGGGCAATATCTGTTCGGCTGAGACCGAAGATGTCTTCGAAAAAAGATGCAGTACGATCGGTCAATTGCTTGGCGTACAGCAAGAAGGTATAGGCGGTATTTTCGAACGCATCGAGGCGTTTTTCGATGCGGTCCAGGCGCTGGAGAATATCATCTTCGGAAATGGCGTCTTCCGAAATCGATTCTTCGATTTCCCATTCTTGGGGAAGCTGTTCACTTCCGCCAGCCGGTTGCTGGGATCCTGAAGGTGCACCTGCCGCGCGTTCTTCCGGTCCCAGGTACTCGTTGAGCGTTTCGAGTGTATGGTCTCTGGATTCCACGCTGGTTCTCCTGGTTACCGAAGGGGAGGACGGTACCAGAGATCTGCCTCGCTTTTTTTCTTCGCTGTTGGCCATTTCCCCTGAATTCAAGACACGTACCCCCTCAGATTTTGGGATGTTGACAGACAGGCGTGGTTCTCGCTGAAACAGCGAGATACAGACGACCCCGGTCTTCCAGAAAATACGGGTGCTTTTCATTCATCAAATAATGAATGTGGACCCGTGAGCAAATTGAATCTAAATGAACTGGGAAATATTAAACCCAGGATGGGGAATGCAGGCGGTATCGGGTGTAGCAGGGGAGATGTTGCCCACCAAGATGTGCCGTCAAATCTGGAAGTATGTCACAATATATAGTCATATTACCAGTGAAGTCAAGCCTTATTTTGGGCGAAATTGGGCTGAAAAACCTCACTCCCGAAGGGGCTGGAGCGAGGTGCAGACGGCCTTTATTTTGGAACTGCGGTTACCTACTTGTGGAATCAAAAAAGGAGCGAAGGTTATGTTCCAGCCTTCGCTCCTTTGCGTTTGGTTCTTATTTCGCGTGTTTTATAAAGACCCGGCAGGTATTCCGTACGCATCCTCAACATGGCCGGTATCTACCATGTCTATTGCTTCCCATGGGCACATTTCCACGCATTTCTTGCATCCGATGCAATCTTGAAGTCGCACTTCACAAAAACTTCCAATGCCGTCCAGGCCCGCATCTGCGACATCAACTTCTTCAATGCAGTCCGTAGGGCAAACTTCAATGCAGGCATTGCAGCCAGTGCAATAGTCTGGATTGATGATTGCAATGGAGCGGGGGCGTTTTTTCTTGGCTGTCATTGCAGACCGGGTTTCCAACCAGAGGTAATCGTGAAAGTCTACACGATTTTTCTTGCTGACGCGCTCCGGGCGGTAAACTTCGGATCTGGGGGCAAAAACCAGGTCACCTTCTGCGTGGGCGTGGCTGAGCCTGTATCGGTCTGCGGTGACGAGTTGGTCGGGGTCGTCGTCGTAGACGAAGCTGACAAGGTCGTAACGAATGCCTACGGTTCTGGCTGCACGGCCTTTGAGCTTAAAATGCATGTTGGGCCGGAACTCGAGGATGGGAAGGCCTGGTGTTGCGGTTTCTGCTGGAGCCGCTGGTTTTGATGTATCTGGAGCTGCGGAAGGAGCGCTGGCAGATGCCTGGGATGGTGCGGTTCCACCGCCTTGTTTGGCTTTGCGGACGGCTTCGGATTTTGCTTTTGCGCGGGCAACTCGGTCGGTTATATCGTCAAACTGGGAAAGGTCGACTTCCACGTGTATCTCCTGCCATTTTGATGTATTTTCACCAGAGAAGCTCGGTGGGAACGCGCTCGGGAAACTTTAGGTTTTCAACCATTAAAATAAGGCCTTTTAATAGGCTTGTCAAGAGGTGGTTTTTTTAGGATGCTGGCGGAGGCTATTGGAAGAGGAATGCATAACAGTGCGGGTAATTTTATTGCCTTGAATGGATAATTTAACTTAATATACTGGGTATTTTTTGCGTGGCAAGTGCCTTGACTTGGGTGTGCGGAATGCCTATATTCGGTTGCGTTTGGTTTGTTAGTAGACAAGTTTTATGTCCATTGCTTCGATAGGAAAAAGACCCTTGGCCGACGAAGAAACATCACCTGCACACGAAGATTCACACGAAGATACGCTGCAAAAGATAACCGCTGAAGCGACGGTGCCTGTTGAAGAGGAGGATCTTCCGCGGTCCAAGCTCATTCAGCAGTTTTTGATTTTTCCTCTCGCTATTGTGTGTGTAGGTCTGGGCATTTATTTTTTACTGGGACTGCTTACCGCAGAAGATCAGACTGCGTCTGATTATTTAACCCGGGTGCGTGTGGGAGGAATCAATAGCCGATGGCAGGCTGCCTACGAACTCTCAAAGGTACTTGGCGAAGAACAACAACGGGGTCAACTTCCTCGAGGGTTTTCAGCGGAATTGATCCGGGTCTTTGAGGAATCTCGGCACGATGATGTGCGCGTCCGGCGGTATCTGGCACGCGCCATTGGAATGGTGCAGGCTCCAGAGATGGTGCCTGTTCTGATAGATGCTCTGAGCGATGCGGATGACGAAACCCGAATTTATGCGATGCTGTCTCTTGGCGCTCAGGGAGATTCCCGTGCTGTTCCTCGCCTGACAGAAATGGCCTCGAACCCGGATAGTGGGCTGCGCAAGGCGGCTCTGTACGCTCTGGCTCAAATTAATGACCCCGAGGTGGTGCCGGTACTTCGCGCAGCTCTGGGAGACCGGGTGCCCGATGTTCGATGGAATGCGGCGCTCCAATTATCCTGGGCCGGTGATCGTAGTGGGCTAGACGTACTGCAAGAAATGCTAAATCGTGCGTTTCTGAATTCGGTTGAAGCCATGAGCGACGAGCAGCGCCGGGATGTGATGATTAAGGCAATTCGGGCAATGGGCCATCTGGATGCGCGTAAGGTCAAAACCTTGTTGGAAACTCTCCGTAAAGACGACCCCGATCTGCAAGTTCGCCAGGCAACCATCGAGGTTTTGACTGCCTGGGGAGAGAAGTAATGGGATGCGCACCACGGGATATTGTGCGAAATAACAAGCGTTTTAAAGAGAGGGCTCTGCCTGTTTTTTTGCAGGTTGGGTCCTTTTCTATTTTTTGTGTCTTAAAAGCGTTAGGTTCGTGAATTTGAAGCTTGACAAGCTCTAATTGTTTCCATATATTGGCGGAGTTTTGAACCTTTGCTAATCCCCTGTTTTTGATAGTTCTGTAATTCGCCGATGTCTCGAAGCCCCGTTTTTTTGACGGATTGTTGATGTTTTTGGAGCGATTTTATGTCAGAAGAAAATATTGATCTTTCAGCGTTTGATGACATTCCGGATCGTGCTACCCGGGCAAAAGCCAAGGCAGAAGCCATTCGAAAAGCCCGTGCTGCAGCCGGTGGAAAAGGTCCCTCCAAGAAGCCTGCGGCAAAACCGGCTGAAGAAGCCGCCGAGGAACCTGTAGCGGAGACGGTCGCAGAAGGTGGAGAGGGAGAAGAAGTTGATCTCTCGGCTTTGAATGAGATCACAGATCGGGTTGCCCGAGCGAAGGCCAAAGCAGAGGCCATCCGGAAAGCACGAGGCGGCGATGGGGCACCAGGAGGAGGGGGGCCACCCGCAAAGAAGGAGACTGCGGGGAAAGCGGCAAGTACTGCGGACCGGGCTGCGGCTGCCCGAGCGTTGACGTCTAAAACCAAAGAGGCCGTTGCTGAGCGCGAGGTGATTGTTCAAACCTCGCCGGCACCTCCTGCGATTCGTCCCGGTCCAGAGCGAACCATGCCAGTGGCAGAAGGTGGGATGACCACGCGGCGAGGTTTTTTCTCCTGGCTGACGTTGGCTTGGGTGTCTTTTTCTACGGCTTTTGCGGCTGGGTTGGCCGGGTTTGGGGGGTTTTTGTTTCCTAACGTTCTTTTTGAGCCGCCCCAGTCGTTTAAGATCGGTTATCCCGAAGATTATGATTTGGGTGTAGACGAGCGCTGGAAGGATAAGTTTGGCGTGTGGGTTGTGAAAACCAGGGAGGATATGTTTGCCCTGATTTCGGTCTGCACGCACCTGGGCTGTACGCCGAACTGGCTGAGCGGCGAGCAGAAGTTCAAATGCCCGTGCCACGGGAGCGGGTTTTACTCGTCTGGTATCAACTTTGAAGGACCGGCTCCCCGGCCATTAGAACGTGCCGCAATTGTGTTGGCGGAAGATGGACAAATTCTGGTAGATAAAAACCGGAAGTATCAATACGAAAAAGGGCAGTGGGAATTGCCCGAAGCGCGTCTGGCGATCTGAACCGGCGGGCGGTATTCCAGAGGGTTCGTCTGCACATAAATTTCGGATGGAGATTTTGATATGCCAAAAGTGTCTGGCCTGATGGACCAGGTAAAACGTTCACAGATTTGGAAGTCGATTTTCCGGCACGATATACCACGAGATGAACGCGGCCGGGCGCAGGTGGTGCTGACGAACTTCTTTCTGCACTTGCATCCGGTTCGAACGCCCAAGTCCGGAATTCGGGTGCGCTATACCTGGTGCATGGGGGGGCTCACCTTCTTCATTTTTTTGGTTGAAGCTGTAACGGGCATTTTGCTCATGTTCTATTACCGGCCTACCCTGGAATATGCATATACAGATATTATGGATTTAGGTGAACAGGTTCCTCTGGGGATTATGCGAGAGATCCATCGGTGGGGTGCCCATGCGATGATTATTACGGTGTGGTTGCACATGTTGCGGGTGTTTATGACCGGATCTTATAAGCCGCCTCGAGAGTTTAACTGGGCCATTGGAGTGATTCTGCTGTTGCTGACGCTGTTATTGAGCTTTACCGGGTATCTGCTGCCGTGGGACCAGCTTGCCATCTGGGCGATTACCGTGGGTTCAAACATGGCTCGAGCAACCCCGTTTCTGGGCAATGAAGGCCCCGGAGCCGCATTCCTCAAACTGGGAGATATTGGCCTGGTTCATGCAGGAAACGATGCCCGTTTTGCGCTGCTCGGTGGACGGTTCGTGGGCGAGGGCGCTTTGTTGCGCTTTTATGTTTTGCACTGTCTGGCAATTCCATTTGCTGCTGCGGTGCTGATGGCGATTCATTTCTGGCGGGTGCGAAAAGACGGTGGGATTTCTGGGCCTATGTAGCCCGGTTTGCGTTTGACTTCCGATTGCTTCCGGCTGTGCCGGGAGGGACGATAGAGGGAGCTTATGGAAGCATTGAAGGGGTTTATCAACTGGATTTTGACGCCGGAGTATTTTCTGCCGCTGTCAACTGTCGTGCTTTTGGCTGCGCTGCGTACCCGGCAGGTTTGGACCAATCGTGTGGGGCTGGTTGCACTGATCGGTTCGGTTGTATTTTTCCTTGTAAGTTTTCAGGATACTAACTTCAGGAGTATTGTTACCAAGGGTGACAATATTCCAATTGTGATGTTGCTTTTCCTGGTAGGTTTTTTTATCTGGTTCAGCATGCGGGAGGCATATAATAACGACGAACGCATTGCGCGCGGTGAGGGGCCCATTGAAAAACAGGAATTCAAAGAGAAGGTACTGACCTGGCCGCACCTCGTATATATTGAATTGATTGCACTTACACTGGCCACTGTGTTTCTCATTGTATGGTCTATTCTCATTAAGGCTCCTATTGAAGAACCTGCTAACCCTGCCAGCACACCCAACCCTTCCAAGGCCCCGTGGTATTTCCTCGGTTTACAGGAGATGCTGGTTTATTACGACCCATGGATTGCCGGTGTGCTCCTTCCTACATTGGTGATTGTTGGACTGATGGCCATTCCTTACCTGGATCGAAATCCAAAGGGCGCGGGATATTATACGTTCAAGGAACGCAAATTCGCCATTACGCTTTTTCTGTTTGGATTTGTGATCCTGTGGGTGCTCCTGATCATGATCGGGACGTTTCTGCGGGGACCTAACTGGAACTTCTTTGGTCCCTATGAATACTGGGATTTGCACAAGTTGGAAGCCCTGGTGAATGTGAACTTGTCGGAATATATTTATGTGAAGTGGTTGGGTACCGGGTTGCCCAGTTTCTGGTTAACGCGTGAGATATGGGGGTTCCTCATTGTTATTTTGTACTTTTTGTTGCCGCCTCCCATCCTCGCTCGAACCCTGTTCAAAGATTTTTACAAGCAACTGGGGCTTGCGCGGTACAGTGTGATGGTCTTGTTGTTCCTCTGTATGTTTGCCCTTCCTATCAAGATGTTGCTTCGCTGGCTCTTTAATCTGAAGTACATCGTAGCTATCCCGGAATATTTCTTTAATATCTGACGAGACACTCTGATTTCTCTCTGGAGCGGTTCGATGAACAAACAGCAGAGATTTGTAGACTTTGTCTACAATGTGGATAAAATCAACGTGGTTTTTGCAATTACCAGCGTTGTGCTTGTGTTTTCCGTACTCTGGATGGTCTGGGATGACTATGACCGGGAATGGAAAGACCTGCAGCACGAAGCCATGAAGCTTGAAGCCTACAAGACGGAGGCTGAGTTGCAGGCAGCGCAAGAAGAGGTGGACCCAGATGTGTTGCAGGCGATTGAGCAGGAACTTCGGGAGATTGAGGCGTCCATTCAGGCCCATCAGGCTCGGTATGAAGCTGCCACAGAAACCTTGCACAACCTCACACGGGCAGACTGGTATATTGCTGATCAGGGCATGAAGTTTGAAAAGGCAAAATATGATGTTGTAAAATATGAGTACGAAGAGGCGGTTCACAGTGGACACGCCAAGCAAGCTGCCGCAAAAAAGGCCGAGATGGAGGCTATGGAGCGGCGGAGCCAGGAGTTGCGCCTGCAAAAAGAAGCTGTAGAAGTAAAGCAGGCCGAGCAACAAAAGATTATTGATAGTATTGTGGGTAATCGTAAGGCGTTGGAACAGAAAAAAGGTGCGTTGCATCGAGATGCCGGTTTGCTGGAGCGGAAACTGTCCGGGTTGGAGCCTTCTTTTCCCAACAAGTTTCGAAATATGCCTATGGTGGATTTTATTGATCCATCGATTAAGATCCGGCAGATTGTGCTGGCGGATCTTAAGAATGATATGAACTTTATTCAGGTTCCCAAGGTAGATCGGTGTGTAACTTGCCATGTAAACATTGACCGTCCTGGGTTCGAGTTGGACCCGGAGACCGGGCTGTTTAAGGACGAGTTGCTGCGAACGTATGTTGACGAGGTTTATACCGAGGGCGAGCGTATTGGGCGTAGCAAAGTTTTTGCATCGCACCCGAACCTGGACCTCTTCATGAGCAGTGGATCTCCCCATCCGAGCGGTGAGGTTGGGTGTACCGCGTGTCATATGGGCAGGGATCGAGGGGTTACATTCAACCGGACGGCGCATACTCCCAGTAACGAAGAAGAAGCAAAACGCTGGGAAGAGCAGTACGGCTGGAAAGAGATGCATCACTGGGATTATCCAATGCTGCCGAGTCAGTATGTAGAGGCTTCCTGTGCGCATTGTCATACGAATGTGGTTGATGTGCCCCGTGCTGACAATTTGAACCGAGGCGTCCACCTGGTGCGGACATTGGGGTGTAATGGGTGCCACAAGATTGCCAAACCCCATCTGCAAGATTTGCGCAAAGTTGGGCCAGATTTGCGTAAGGTGGCCGGTAAGCTGGATGCCGAGTGGGCATTAAAATGGGTGCGAGACCCCAAAGGGTTCAGGCCTTCTACAAAGATGCCGAAAATTTTCGACCTGCCGAATGT
>JAQCGA010000089.1 GCA_027619145.1 bacterium
ATATCGAACATCACCAGATTGGACCGGTCTCCGCTGCCCGCCAAAGACACCTGCTCCATCAATGAGTGTTGCGACAAATAAAGCGTCGAAATCAAAAACGTCCCCAGCCCCAGAGACAGCATCAACACCCGCGTCTGATTGTTCGGTCGATACAAATTGGCCAACCCCTGCCTCCATACGTACCGCCAGGAAGATGGGAAATACCGCCGCACCAGCTTCATCAGCAACGCCGCCATGCCCAGCAACAATCCGAATGCCACACCCAGCCCCACCGTAAAACCCACCCCTACGCGAAACCGCCCGGTCTGCAACACCGCCAGGGCACCTACCAGCAGCACAATCGCCAGAATCACAATCCCCTGTAGAACATCCCACCTGCGCCCCATTTCTCCATAGGCCGAACGCAATGCCCGTAATGGAGACACCCGCCGAATAGGCAACAACGGCAACAGCGCAAACAGCAACGTCAGCCCCATTCCAATCAGCACGCCCTCCAGCACCGCCGGCCAGGACACCTCTGCATGCACCTCCACCGGCAAAACCTCTCTCAACATTCCTGGTAACAGAGCCTGCACCAGCAATCCTACCAGCGCACCCAAAACCGAACCACCCATCCCCAGAGCCGCCGCCTGAATCAGATAAATCGAAAACGCCTGTCCAGCCCGCGCACCCAGGCAGCGTAGCACCGCTATCGTACTCAGTTTCTGTCGCACATACACATGGACTGCGCTTGCCACACCCACACACCCCAGAAGCAGAGCCACAAACCCCACCAGCCCCAGGAAGTTGTACAGATTGCCCAGCGTGCGCCCCATCCGGCCCTGTCGGCTCGCAACCGTATCGTGCCGCAAGCCGTTTGCTTCCAGATGTGGCTGGATCGCCTTCAACAGCGGCCCCAGTGCATACCCTTCTTCAAACTTAAAATAGACGTGGTACTCCACCCGGCTCCCGCGCTGAACCAGACCTGTCTCCTCCAGCCGAGACAGCGGCAAAAATACTCGTGGCGCAAGCGTCATCGCTGCAAAATTCTCACCCGGAATTTTCAGCACCCGTCCACCCACCTGGAACGTCTGCGCCCCCAACCGCACCGAATCTCCCACCTCCACCCCAAACTGCAACATCAACCCCGCATCCAGCAACATCGTACCTGCATCCTGGTACTTCCCAGCAACATCCATCGGTTCCGTTACCAGATCCCCATAAAACGGAAACCCGCCCGCCATGGCCCGCACCTCCACCAGCCGGGTCCCACCATTTTGGGGGAAATAAATCATCGAATTGAACTCCACCTCCTGGGCTTGCTCTCCTCCCATCGAATCAATCAGCGCCTGCGTCTCTGTACCAAACGGTCGGCTGCCACGAATCCTCAAGTCCGCTCCCAGCAGCGTCTTGGCCTGTCCACTCACCGCAGCTTCCATATTGTCACCCATAGACCGGATGGCCACCAGAACCGCCACACCCAGTACAATGGACATCAGGTACAGCCCCAGTCGCCGCCGATGCGACCGGCTATCCCGCCAGGCCATTCGCCACACCCATAGGTCAAACAAAGGAAATCGAACCTTCATTGTACGCTCGCCCCCGTATCCTCCACCACCACACCTCCCCGCAGCCGAATCATCCGCTGCATCCGCCCCGCCAATTCTATATCGTGCGTGGCCATCACCAGCGTCGTGTTCGCCTCCCTGTTCAAATCGAACAGAAGCGCCTCAATCTTACTGCTCGTATCCGTATCCAGGTTGCCCGTTGGTTCATCTGCAAACAAAATACGCGGCCGATTGATAAACGCCCGCGCAAGCGCCACCCGTTGCTGTTCGCCTCCCGAAAGCTGCGTGGGATAATGATCCATCCGATCCACCAGTCCCACACGGTCCAGCAACACTTTCGCCTCACCTGCCGCACCCGTCTCCCCCCGCAATTCCAGCGGCACCATTACATTCTCCAGCGCTGTCAGCGTGGGAATCAACTGAAAATTCTGAAATACAAATCCCACATAGCGGTTCCGCACCTGCGCCCGCTCGTCTTCGCTTAACGTTTCCAACTGCGCATCTTGCAACCGTACCGACCCCGAACTGGGCGCGTCCAACCCCGCACACAACCCCAGCAACGTCGTCTTCCCACTACCCGAAGGCCCCACAATCGCACACGTATCCCCCTCCTTCAGTACCAGAGACACATCCTTCAGCACCGTCAACGTATGGCGTCCGTTCGAATACGTCTTACTCAATCCCTCAACCCGCAATGCATCCATCGTCCACACCCGCCTGTTCGATTCAATAGAAACACATCCCACCCTGTCCAACAACCCACCAAGTATACCCAAACTCAACCCAATAAAAAAGGGACCGCCAACGGTCCCTTTTCACACTCACCCCAAACCTTCTCATTCTCCACGATCAACCAGAATCCCTTTTCGACAAAAATCATCACATACTGATTCCCAAACCTCTTCTGCCTGCTGGATGGCGGCACACGCATCTTCTCTTGTGGCCTCAGACCAATCTCCCGGATAGCGAGCCTCTACGGCCCATTCGGAAAGACTTGCCAGGTCCAGATGTTTATCTGCAACCAGCCAACCCGTAGGAATCAGATTGCGCAAAGCATCAAGATCGTGGCTTCGTGGAAAATCAGTCTGTAGAAAAACCAGGACCGCTTTAAGCGATTTCTCCACAGCCTGTTGCGACAGCCAGCAAACATGCCTGGGCACAACATCAACCTGAGCGATCAGACTCCGGGCAGTTCTTAGATCTTCCCTTGCATAACGCAACCAATTCTGAACATCGGCCAGTTCCTCAGCTTCGCTCATAAAGCACCTTGCCTTCGCGCAGGGCTGGTCTCAGCACGGTTCCAACACGATTCCCACGCCTGGAGATTTCCTCAGGCGTTGTAACAATAATATCTTTACTTACTGGGAGATCCCCAAGCACGCGGCGAATTTCAATAGCTTTTTGCCGTTTATCGAACACCTCTGCCAGAACAACGAGTATATCCACATCACTTCGGGGGTCAGCATCGGCACGTGCCTGAGAACCGAATAGAATCAGCTTTAGAGGCTCAAAATGCTGAACGATACGATCCTTCATAATGTCGATGTAATCGTCAGATTTCATTCCAACGTCCCTTCAAGCAGAGGTGCGCCTTTGTGTGATACTACCTTTATCCTTCCATTCCTCGAAAAGCCAGGCGAACACGCAAATCCTCCTTTGCACCAAAACATCGCTCCGAAGGTTTTCCCTTTGCGTCTTTGCGCCTTTGCGTGAGACCGCCTTTGTTTTGCGCCTTTACCTGAGGCCGCCCCTACCTCCCAACCAATGGATGTGGGAGGCGGGGCTTCGTGGCCCTCTGTGCGGCAGGGGCCAAAAGGGCGGTGGAGTTTCGTGGCCCTCCGTGATATCATTCGTCCGTCACACATCCCTCAGAAGCCGATGTCACAGTCTTAATATACTTATACAGCGTCCCCTGCACTGCTTTGTAAGCCGGTGCCTTCCAGGCTTTTCTGCGTTTCTCCAGTTCTGCATCGCTCAGGTCCACGCTGATCTCATTTGTCTCTGCATCAATGGTAACCACATCTCCATCCTGCAACAGGGCAACCGGACCACCCTCCTGCGCTTCCGGCGTAATATGTCCCACCACAAACCCATGCGAACCACCCGAGAACCGTCCGTCCGTAATCAACGCCACATCTTTCCCCAGGCCCGCGCCCATAATTACAGACGTAGGTGTCAGCATCTCCGGCATGCCCGGCCCGCCCTTGGGACCTTCGTACCGGATCACCACCACACATCCCTTCTTCACCTCTTTACGCTCCACCGCCGCCAGCATATCTTCTTCACTGTCGAACACCTTCGCCGGCCCGCAGAACCGCAACCCTTCTTTGCCTGTAATTTTGGCCACCGCACCTTCGGGTGCCAGGTTTCCGCGCAGAATACACAGGTGCCCCGTGGCCTTAATCGGCTTATCCAGCGGATGAATCACCTCCTGCCCTTCTTTTAGCCCGGGCAGGTCAGCCAGGTTCTCTGCAATCGTCTTCCCCGTCACCGTCATACAATCCCCGCTCAGAAGCCCATTTTCCAGCAAATACTTCATCACCGCCGGTGTACCACCCACATTGTGTAAATCTTCCATCACGTACTGCCCACTCGGCTTCAGATCTGCCAGAAAAGGGATCCGGTCACTTACTGCCTGAAAATCATCAATCGTCAACTTCACACCCACGGCTTTCGCCATGGCAACAAAATGCAACACCGCATTGGTAGACCCACCCAACACCATCACCATCACCATCGCGTTCTCGAATGCCTCACGGGTCATAATATCGCGCGGCTTCAAATCTTTCTCCATCAGGTTGCGAATGGCCGCTCCTGCCTGGAAACATTCTTCTAGCTTGGCCTCGTCCACTGCCGGTATGGACGAAGAGTACGGCAAAGACATTCCCAGCGCCTCAATCGCAGACGCCATTGTATTGGCCGTATACATTCCGCCACAAGCGCCCGCGCCCGGACAGGCCAGCTGAACAACCTGTTTACGTCCTGCCTCGTCCAGCGAACCGGCTAAATACTCCCCGTAACTCTGGAATGCAGACACAATATCCAGCTTCTTCTCATCGCAGAATCCGGGCTTGATGGTCCCGCCATACACCATCAATGCCGGTCGGTTCAACCGACCCATAGCAATCAAACAACCCGGCATATTCTTGTCGCAGCCCGGCAGAGAAACATTGGCGTCGTACCACTGCGCCCCCATGACCGTCTCAATGGAATCCGCAATCAAATCCCGCGACTGGAGCGAGTAGCTCATCCCCTCCGTACCCATCGAAATCCCATCACTCACCCCAATCGTATTAAAACGCAACCCCACCAGTCCGGAGGCTTCCACCCCTTCTTTCACTTTGGCGGCCAGATCCATCAGGTGCATATTGCACGTATTGCCTTCGTACCACACACTGGCAATCCCCACCTGCGCCTTGTCCATATCCGCTTCCGTCATCCCCGTCCCGTACAGCATAGCCTGAGACGCGCCCTGCGACTTCACCTGAGTAATCCGGGAACTGTACTTGTTCAACGCCATCTTTCTTTCCTTTCTGGAAAACGATCGTAACGAAATCTTTGAGTCTCTACTCGGATCAGACGCGCTTCCCACACCCGGAGTTGCACGCCCTTTCCATCCACTTGATTTCTCTTTACATTCAAACGAACAGCAGGTAATTTAAACGAATCTGTAGACCGCTGTCAAATCATACTGTCTCCCACAGTTTCCACAATGCTGCCAGATTACCTCCAGCCCGGCCTCAACCTCGTCTTCGTAGGCTTCAATCCCAGCCTGCGCTCTGCCCATATTGGCCATTACTATGCCGGGCGGGGCAACCAGTTCTGGCGCTTCCTCTTCGAAGCTGGGTTCACAGATCGCCTGCTTACACCCGAAGAAGATGCGCTCCTGCCCACGTACGGCATTGGCCTCACCGACCTGGTCAAACGCGCCACCCGAGGCATTGGAGATCTGGTCCCAAAAGAATACCGAACCGGCCTTGTAACAGTACAACAAAAACTCGCCGCCGTCCAGCCCAGGGTCATCTGCTTCAACGGAAAAACTGGCTACCGCGCCGCCGTCAACCGCCCTTGCGACTATGGCCTCCAACCCGAACGCTTCGCAGACGCCACCCTCTATCTCGCCCCTTCCACCAGTGGGGCTCTGCCCATGCCCCGCACCGAAAAATTGGCCTATTACAAAGACCTGAAAACCCTCATCCCCAGAACAGGTCCAAATAGCAAAGGTTGATTTCCATGACAAGAACCAGGCTCTACCTTCTCACCGCGCTCTGTCTGATTGCCACTGTCCCCTGGTTCTTCACCGGAACACCCCCCGCTCATATCCTGGGCTTCCCGGCCTGGGCCTTCTACAGCTTCTGTGCCACCATCCTCTACGCCATCGTCATCGCCGTTGTTCTCCATCGCTACTGGCCGCTCCTGATGGGTGATGCAGACCCGAAAGAAAAACCATGACGGACACCCCCATCCTGAACACCGGCGGCATTCTCTTCATGTCTCTCTATCTGGTCGCCCTCCTGCTCATCGGCTACGCCGGACGCCGCGCCCGCCAGGAAGACTCGCTTGCAGACTTTTACCTGGGCGGCCGCAGCCTGGGCGTTTTTGTCCTCTTCCTCACCCTCTACGCCACGCAGTACAGCGGGAATACCCTTATCGGTTACGCCGGTGCAGCCTATCGGCAGGGGTTCCAGTTCCTCGTGAGCGTCACCTTCATGATGTCCATCATTGGCGCGTACCTCATCTTTGCACCCAAACTGCATCGCCTCTCGGCCAAAGAAAGCTTCATTACCCCGGGAGACTATATCCAGCACCGCTTTGGTAGCCGAACGCTCACCTTGCTGGCCACCCTCCTGTGTATCTTTGCTCTGAGCAACTACATCCTCTCCAACCTCAAAGCCATTGGCTACGTGGTAGAAGGTGCCACTGGTGGACGGGTCAGTTTCGCCCAGGGCATCCTCGCACTTTCTCTCATCATGGTCGTCTACGAAACCCTGGGTGGCTTGCGCAGCGTAGCCTGGACAGATGTTCTCCAGGGCCTGCTTCTGCTGGTCGGCTGCGCCGTCCTTTTTGTCGCCATCGAAATCCATTACGGGGGTCTCTCTCACGCAACAGATCGCCTCCAGGTCCTCCGCCCGGACTTCTGGCGGCCACCGGACGCTGCCGAGAAACGCCTCTGGCTCAGCACGCTGGCCATCGTCTTCTTCGGTGTGCCCGTCTACCCCCAGGCCATCCAGCGCATCTACGCCGCAAAAAATGAGCGCACGCTCAAACGGTCGTTTCAGCTCATGGTTTTCATGCCCATCTTCACCACTTTTTTTATTATTGTCGTGGGCATTGTGGGTGCCGCCCAATTCCCCGGACTGGACCGCCAGGCCAGCGAAGGCATTGTCCTGCACCTGCTGGGCGATATGGCTTTGCATATGCCCGGTATCGGACTCCTCATCATCATCTTCCTCTCCGCAGTGGTCGCCGCCATCATGTCCACTGTAGATTCTGCCTTGCTCGCCATCTCCTCTCTCTTCACCCAGGATCTCTACCGCCCCTTACGCCCCAACGCCACCCAGGCCCACCTCACCACCGCCGGCAAACGCTTTTCCTGGGTGCTCATGGCTCTTATGGCCTACCTGGCTACCGTGCTTCCACAGACCATCTGGCGACTCACAGAAATCAAGCTTGAACTACTCTGCCAGGTTGCACCTGCCTTTTTTATTGGCATCCACGTCCGCTCCCTCCGCACCTCCGCAGTCTTTGCTGGACTCGCTGCCGGAACCGCTGTTACGCTTGCCCTCATGATTGCCAGTCTGGCCGGTGCGCCGCTTTCTACCCGCCCCTGGGGAATTCACGCTGGCATCTGGGGCCTGTCTGCCAACCTTCTTGTACTTGGGTTTGTTTCCCTGCGAACCCGACCAACCTGATCCATTGACGAACCTCGCTTCCCTCCTCCCTCTTTTCTTCTGTTTACTTTTTGCTTCTTACTTTTTACTTTGTGAGCACTGCCTATTCATTGACCATGTCACATTCGGGGGAACAGCATGTACAGGGTACTCATTGTGGATGATGATCCCAGCGTACTCACGTTTGTCAAAAACGCTCTGAGAAATGAAGATTTTGAGGTTGATACCGCAACCAATGCGGAGCAAGCGTTCGCCCTGCTGGCCGAAACCCTGCCAGCGCTGATGATTCTGGACATCAATCTGCCCAGGACCGATGGGTACGAAATTCTCAAAACCATCCGGGAAGAACGCCGGTACGACCTGATGTCTATCGTCCTGCTTTCAGCTACAGGCGATCTGGAAAGCAAAATCAAAGGTCTGGACCTGGGAGCCATAGATTATATGGTGAAACCCATCCATCCCAAAGAATTAGCCGCTCGCGTGCGTGCCCTGCTCCGAATCAAACAACGCCACGATCACATTTTCTCAGAATACCAGCGGCTCTCCGAACTTACACTGACAGACCCGCTCACGGGCGCATATAACCGCCGCGCCCTGGACAGCCTGCTCAAAGCCAGACTTTCCGAGTCCACCCGGTACAGCATTCCTGTTTCCTGTGTCATGTTAGACATTGACCATTTTAAGCAGGTCAACGATACCTACGGCCACGACGTGGGAGACCTGGTACTGCGGGAAGTCTCTCGCCTCACTTTCTCCCAATGCCGGCAGGAAGACGCTTTGATCCGTTATGGCGGCGAGGAATTTCTGGTGATCCTCTTCCACACATCTAAAAAAGGTGCAATTACCTTTTCCGAGCGCCTGCGCCTACAGGTTGCCGACCATAGCTTTATGGTGGACCAGAAATCTGTCCGGATTACCATCAGCGTAGGCACTGCCACGCACCCCGAAGATGGCGTTACCGACGAGGTAGATACCCTGATTAAAATGGCCGACCGCAGACTTTATGCCGCCAAGCGCAGCGGCCGCAACAAAGTCGTTTCAGAAGATTGATATGCCCTCTTTTACCGGATTCACCACCAACGACTTCCACGCTTGCAACGGTACTCGTATGGGTGCCAGGCACCTGCACGACCGCATGGAAACCCTCAAAGAACAGCTCGCTCCCGCTGTTTCCAAATTCGATACAAACCTGACTCCTGTGGTTTCTCCGGTGTACACCACCGCTCAATTTCGTCCCAACCAGGACCGACCGAGAGATCACGCCTGCCTCTATTTTGTAGATCGAACCCTTAAAAAAAGTCCGTTTCCCCGCCTGCCTCAGCTCGGCATCTATCTACACGCAGATTCTCTTTCTGTAGGCTTTTATGCCGGTTGGTGGTCTCGTAAAAACCTGCGCCAACTCTTTAAAAATACCGCTTCTTTCCGACGCCTCGTCCCACAAAAAGGGTATCGCTGTCTGGCCGGAGACATCATCGTTGCTTCTCCGGAACGTTCCGTTGCCTGGTCTCCTGCACGGCTCAAAAACACAGACCGTCCCATCTTTGTCGGTCGTATTTTCACACCCGAAAGCCCGGAACTCGCCTCACTCGACCTCTTCGACCACATCCTCGAAATCTTCCGCGACTTGCATCCTCTGTACCTGCATTTTACCAAAGCCCGCTCAAGCCGTTCTCCCGCACCCATCATCTACGATCCCGAACCCGAAGACCCGGAAGTCGTACGAGATTCTCTCAGGCCCGGCGAAGCGGACCTGCTCCAGGAGTTGTACCGGTATATTTCCAATCGGGGTTTCCGCATCCAGCCAGACATGTTCTTTAACCTCTATCTCTGCCTGAAAACCAAACCGTTTCTCATCCTGGCTGGCATCTCCGGAACTGGGAAAAGCACCATCCTCCGCCTGCTGGCCGAAGCCATCAATGGCATCCAGAACGGACAGGCACAGGGGTACCAGCTCATCCCTGTCCGCCCAGACTGGCACGATACACGCGACCTCCTCGGTTTCGAAAACCTGCTTACCGAAACCTACCGTACCGGTGCGTTCCTGCAGGCCATAGCCAAGGCGCGATCCGAACCCGGACGGCCCTTCTTTGTCTGCCTGGACGAAATGAACCTGGCCCGGGTAGAACACTATTTTTCAGATATTCTGAGCCTGATGGAAACGGCGCGCCGCACCCCAGAAGGCGATTTCACCACCGATCCAATTGAGCTGGCCCGAGGCCGGAAAGAAATTGAAACAGAAGACCTGGGCATCTTGCCTGCCCAACTACCCATCCCACCCAACCTCTTCATTGCGGGTACCGTTAACATCGATGAAACCACCTACGGATTCAGCCCCAAAGTCCTGGACCGGGCCAACACCATTGCCTTCGACCACGTGGACCTCTCGCTGAACGAATCAGATGCGGACCCAGAAGTCAACTCCGGCGCACTCAAAGACCTGGGCGCGGCCCTCTGCGACCGCCCCTACCGCAACCTGGCCGACATTCGCGCCCGCGATGAAGTGATCTCATGGAATAATAATCTCATTGAAATCAACCAGTTGCTTTCATCAGAAAACTTGCACTTTGCCTACCGAATTCGCGACGAGATTCTCCTGTACATGGCCTATGCCCAGGATCTCATCGACGCGTTGCCCGCCCCGGCAGTCCTTACAACAGAAGATGCCTTTGACTACCAGATCCTTCAGAAAATCCTGCCTCGCCTCTCTGGCATTGGCGAAGAAACCAGCGGCCTCTTAAATGCCCTGCTTGCCCTCTGCGAACCCTCATTTCCCCGTTCAGCCCAAAAACTACGCCAGATGCGCCGCCGCCTGGAACGCACCGGTTTCACCAGCTTCTGGTAGTCCTTTTTCCCTGTACAAACAA
>JAQCGA010000090.1 GCA_027619145.1 bacterium
CCTTCTTTCATGAAAAATAGAATACAATCCTCAGGCCACCTGGTAAAGGCCCTCGGGTAGCAATTGCTGAACATGTGAACCACTCAGCTTGACCTCTAGCAATACAAAGTTGCCTTCGTACCGCGTGCTCAGCACCTCGCCTACCTGATGCAGTTCAGAAAGCAGCCGGCCTTCTGCTTGAGGGATCTGAAGGTTCAAAACCACACGTTCGCCCTCCAGTCGATTGTAAACGCCCATCCGCAGATCTTCCAGGCCCTGACCATTCAGAGCAGACACCCACACGCCATCCGGATATTCTGCCTCCAGGCTGGCCCGCCGACCCGGGTTATCCAGCGCGTCCACCTTGTTAAACACCATCAGCGTTGGATTCTCCGCAATACCCAACCCTTCTAACGTTTCAAGTACCGCTGTAATCTGCTTTTCGCAAGCCGGATGGCTCACATCTACAACGTGCAACAACAAGTCTGCCTCCACTGTTTCTTCCAACGTGCTGCGAAAAGAAGCAATCAGATGGTGCGGCAACTTACGAATGAACCCCACCGTATCTGAAAGCAAAACCTCCCGGTTATACCCCAGGTATAACCGCCTCGTTGTTGAATCCAGCGTGGCAAAAAGCCTGTTTTCGACCAGCACATCCGCTCCCGAAAGCGCATGCATCAATGTGGACTTCCCCGCGTTCGTATATCCTACCAGAGCGACTCGAAACAAGTCTGCACGACTTTTTCTGCCCGTAGCCCGCTGCTTCCCAATCCGATCCAGAGATTTGGACAGGACACGAATGCGGCTGCGCAACGCCCGGCGATCTACTTCCAACTGGGTTTCACCAGGGCCGCGCGTACCAATCCCCCCGGTTGTTCCTCCATGCCCTGCCTGCCGTGAAAGGTGCGTCCACTGCCGCGTGAGCCGGGGCAACATGTAATTTAATTGGGCCAACTCCACTTGCGTCTGGGCTTCCCGGGTTTGTGCCCGGTTGGCAAAAATATCCAGGATCAATCGACTTCGATCAACCAGTTTCACACCAATCAGCTTATCCAGGTTGCGCATTTGCGCTGGCGAGAGGTCATCGTCAAAAATAACCACTTCCGCTTTTAATTCTTTGGCGCGCTCCGCCAGTTCCTGGGCCTTGCCCAACCCAATAAAATAGGCCGGATCAATACGGTCTCGCTCCTGCGTAATCCGGTCCATCACCCTGGCTCCTGCCGTATCGGCCAGCAATGCCAGTTCGTCCAGCGTGTCTTCGGCTTCCCAGGACTTAGCTCCGTGCAGGATCACACCCACCAGAATAGCCCGTTCGGGCTCCTGCCCGGTTTCAACATCAAATGTTGCCAAACGTATGGGCCCCTTTTTTCAATAATCGGTTCCCGAAAGTGCCTTGAGACGGTCGCGTAATTCGGCTGCCCGCTCAAAATCTTCAATCGCAACCGCATCAGACAACTGCTCTTTCAGGTCCTGCAACAAAGACTTGGGCCGATCCTTCCGAATTTCATCGGCCCACTCCTTCAAAAATGCAATCTCTTCGTTTTCGTCAACCAGTTCCTGCCGGTCGAACTCCCCCAAAAACTCCTGGATCTGGTTCACGCCTCTGTCAATCTCGCTCAGCGCAAGATCAAATTCTTCCTGTTCCAGCATTTCCAGAACCGCAGCGCGCACCCGGTGTCCAATCACAAACGGGCGGTACTGTTCCATGGCCAGGCGGTCTTCGTCATCGTCTGCATATTCTTTGACGAAGTCAAACAGCTCCAGGTTGCGTTTCGCATCGGCCTGGGCACACTGGTACTCGCCCAGCTCCAGAAAACTGATCCGCCTGTGATAATACTGAAGGGCTTCCATTTGGAGAGCCATACAGGTTTCTGTATCCAGCGAAAACGGAGATTTCCCGTTCTCGTCCCGTTCCGCAGATCGGGATTTTTCTTGATAATAGCTAAGAAGAGATTCATGGCCGTACGGACGGCGACCATCCGGACGCCCCGAAATCTCCATCTGTAAAATGCCCATCTCAATACGAAGCTGAATTTTCTCGCGGCCATCCGCCCCTTTGATACGGCGCACACAGAGTTTCTCCGGATCGTACGGCCAGTTGTCCAGAAGCGGCTGAATATCCTTTCCCATAATCCCCTTATCCTCCATATCGATCTGCGGAGCCTCCTGTTATGCCGCAGGCCATATGCTGGATCAAATCTGATTTCTACTGAAGATTTTACCACAATGGCACCCTGTTGTCAAGGGTTTTCACCTGTAACAAAAGGCTCCATTTCCAACCTCTATGAAGCAAAAACGCGCTCGATCGCAGCCTGCGTGAACGCCAACTCCCGGTCCGTATGGGTCAGACCCACGTACCACCGCCCGTCCGGTAAAAGCTGGACCCCCTCTTCCAGCATCCCGGTTCGAAACCGCGTATAGGCTTCCATATCTGTCGTCCAGGTGTCCCTGTAGTGTACCGGCGGTTCGGTTCGTCCAAAATGTACACTAAATACAGTTCCTGTGCCCGAAGTACAAAGAACCAGATTCCGTGCTTTCGCCTGGGCTTCTACGGTTTTTCGGATCGCGTACCCGTGCGCGTGCATCTGTGCGTAGGCTTCCGGGTCCTTCCGTAAAATTTCTACCGTAGCCAGCCCCGCCGCCAGGTTCACAGAACTCCCGTTATAGGTACCCGCATGGATCGTTTTGCCCTGCCGCAACGGGTCAAACATCTCCCGTTTCCCGGCAACGGCGGACAGCGTAAATCCACCCGCCAGCGCTTTGGCATAGACAGACAGATCCGGTTCCAGATCAAAATACTCCCGCGCACCGCCCAGTGCAACCCGGAATCCCGTAATCACCTCGTCGAAAATGGATACAGCCCCATGCCGGCGGCACAACTCAATCAACGTCTCCAAAAACCCTTCTGCTGGTAAAATTGACCCGGAATTTGCCAGAATCGGCTCTGTAATCACCGCTGCAATTTCGTCTCCAACCTGCGCGAACACCTCCTCCAGCAAATCTGCCCGGTTCCAAGGAAGCGAAATCGTCTCTGCATATTCCGTCGCTGGCTGCCCGCCGCATGCAGGAACCGTATGGGATGCATTCACCGGCCCCAGCGCTTCTTCGGTATCGTGATAACTTACCAGAATATTATTGAACCATCCGTGGTAATGCCCTTCAAACTTCACCACCTTGCTCCGGCCCGTCTTGGCCCGTGCCAGACGCAATGCCGCCTGTACCGCCTCAGAACCTGTATTCGAAAAAATAACCTGTTCTACGCCCGGTAGCACTTCTGTTAGCAAACGGGCCAACGTCACCTCACCCGGATGCTGCGCCCCCAGCGTATAGGACTTTCCCACTGCCTCTACAACAGCGGCATTCAACGCCTGGTGGTTGGACCCCAGAATCAACGGCCCCCACGCCAATGTATAATCTAATAACTCATTCCCATCCACATCATAATAATACGGCCCATCTGCCCGCTCAAAAAACAGCGGCGGCGATGTCACCGTCCGGCGCATCCCCGAAGACACGCCCATCGCCAGGTACCTGGAACTCTCCTCGTACAGTTCTGCAGATTTCTTCGTATTCATAAATCTCCCCTTTTTGATGCGCCCTTCCCCACCAGAATTCTCAAAGAAGGTCCGTCTTCCAATTCATTTTTTGGTTCTTGGCTGAATAGTACACGTGGGACAAACATTTTTCAAATGCGCTCTCCGCGCTTTCCACACTTCAATCGCAGACACCAGCGTGGCCTCTCCTTTGCCCAAAGGCCCTTTTTTCTGGCGCTTGCCCCGGTCCAGCGTCACATTCAATTTGCTCGGAGAAATCGGACAAACCTTCGTACGAAACGCCAGCCCTGCTACTTCTTCTACTTCACCCTCGGCATTGACGACCCGATCCGTATAACCCAACGGATCAATACATCCGCACGGGACAGACAACTCTGCCACATGGTATGCCGTTGTCGCATTGTGGTCCACGCCCAATAACAAGATGTATCCTCCACCGTGTACCAGCCGCCCAATCGGGCTATCTACTGTCCAAACACCGTTTTTACGATGATCTTTACAAATTTCCTCTGCCCGTGGGCCAAACGCCGCAACCGCATGCGTAGGATGATCGCTACGTACCACACCCGGCCGACGCCAGAACACATCCGGAATAGCCCCGTTGGTCGTAGGTGTGGTCAACCGGTTATACACGTGTGCACCCCGATGATTAAACGAAGGCATCACCAGCGTACCCCTCTTGCCCACGGTGGTCAACAACGCATCCACCACCGTATCCGCACCTCCATCCACATACCCAATTGCAGACAACGACGAGTGTACCATCACATCCATCCCGGCCTTCACCCCCAGCGCCTTCAACTCCCGGGTCAACTGCGCCTTCGAAATCACTTCTTCCGGCCCGAATAACTCTACATACCCCAGCTCTTCGTGCGCTTCAAAATAATCGACAACCTTCTCCACCGCCACATCTTTCCCTGTCTCGTTGGACACCGCCTCTGCAATTTCCGCCAGCGTGCGCCGCCCGTCTGCCCAGAACAGCGCCCAGGAAGACAGCCCCGCACTCCCAATCCGCCGGGAAATAGCACCCGGTACATTCTCCGAAATCGGTGAAAGAAGCACCTTCCGGTGAGGAATCCGGTTCGCTCCAGCAGCGTGCCGCTTCGTTGCAGGTTTACGCTTTCCAAGTGCTTGTTCAGAAGCCTCCCGAACCTGCATCTCGCACTCGCTCAGCTGTGCCAGGACGTCCGCCCGATCTCCGGTCCAGAGCCAGCGCTGCAACTTCTCTACATTGACCCGGTGCAATTCGCGCTCGTGCATCACCCGGCTGGCAGACATTCCCTTGCCTTGAAGCAAAGAAATCGTCCGCTCGGTCTCCGCCTGTGCAAACTGCAACGCCTCCTCCGTACCCGCATTGGCCAGAAAGTACAGGTACCCCGCCATCCCCGTTGCGCAAACAGCCAACCCCTGTGAGCTCAACAACTCCGGCTGATCTGCAGACGTATGGTACGCATCAAACCCTTTTCCGGTCTTCCGGTGGTGTGTGGTCAGCCACGGACACGGAAAACCATATTTGGGATCTCCAATCAACGTATCCGACGTGGGCTGAAACGGCTCCTCATACAATGTATATCCCGGGTTAGTCAGCTTCAGAGAAGCGCGTAAAATGGATGCCCCCAGCCGGTCCACAAAGCCCGCAGACATCGGAATAGTCGCGTGCCATTCCATCCGGCCGTCGCACACTTCCGGGCGGGAACCGATCGTATCAATCACCACACCCGCCAGCGGCGTTTGCAACCTGCGGGTATCTTCTAAATATTTGAAAAACCCGTGGCACTCATATGCATTCATCAACCGAATGGTGCGTTTGGGCCTGGGCAAATCTCCCGCAACAATCAGCCCCTCCAGCACCCGTGCAATCTCCAGACACACCGCCACACCAGACGCATTGTCAATCGCCCCTGGCTCTGCGCTATGCGCCAGCACCCATACCTCGTCCTGCGGATCACCTGCCCCCCGAATCAACCCGCTGACCTGATCGTGCGTTCCCACATACTTTCGGATATCCACCTCCGTGTGCAGCACCAGCTTGCCATGTTTCTGTAGCAACGCACGGAGTTTTTTGCCCTCGTTCTCAGACAATACCAGCCCAACCAGGTGAAAAGACGCATTGTCGATCGGAATCCCACCCCAGCCAAACTTCGCCCACGCCGTCGCATCTGGCAAATTGGGAATCGGGCGGTCCGTAATCACGCCAACGGCCCCCTTCTCTCCCAACTTGCGCAACAAGCCACGCGGTTCCAAACACGTCAATACCATTTTCCCGGCCAACCGACTGGCTGGAATTCGGTCCAGCTCTTCCTCGCTGTCCACCACCACCAGCTCATTCTCCATCCCCCCTCGGGGCGTGGACCCTGCCCACTGAATCACGTGCCAGGGGTTTTTCTTATAGTCTAACACTCGTTTCCGAACCGGGCGTACCACGTCTACCGTGGCACAAATTACATCAGCAGCCTCGTGAATGATCCACCGACCCGAACCCATCTGGCCCCCGGTCTGCATCGCATACACCTCGGCTTCCGCCCCTGCTTCTTTGTATTTCCGCACCAGTGTTTCCGTGGTCTCATGAAACCGGTCAAATGAATTCCAGCGATCCGTTTCCATCACCGCCCGAACATCGTCCAGCGTCCGTTTCCCGCTCGTTCGCTTATGGATTAACGGCAAAACCGTTTTACAGAACCGGCCAACCGCCTTTGGCGTACGCGCCATAAAAAATCTCCTCTTGTGTGATCTATCTCTCCGGCCGGTCCAACTTCTTCTCGGCAGGGCGTTTTTCTCCACTTTTCACCTAAAGAATATTCCAATACAGTCGATAATAGAAATATGTCGTACCAAGATATACAACAAAGAAGTTAGAAAGGAGCGATTTCCATGGACTGGATTCCTCTCACAATCGTCTGCGCACACTTGATTATTGGCCTCGTCTGCGGCCACCTGGCCCAGGAAACCCGCCTCAAACCCGAATCCTGGTTCCTGGCAGGTGCCCTCTTCGGCGGCTTTGCACTCATTGCCATTTTCATTCGCACCAGCGGGAAGCGATCTACCAGAACATCTCGCACACCGCTTGCGCGAAAAGCCTGAGCGTCCGCAATGATTCCCAGGATCAATACCCGAAACGAAGGCTTTTTACCCCAAGCCACACGCGAGAACAGTACTCCGGTTCCCGCCCCCCGCCAGACCAGCTTGCCCGAAGCACTGGACAGAGCCCTGGACCTCAGTGGCGGTGCAAAAGACCTCCTGCAAAACCTGCAGACCATGTCCAGGGAGGACCAGGACGCCTTTCTAAAATCTTTGACCGATCTTCTGCGCCACGGCGTAGTTGGGTACGAATACCGCAGAATCAACGGAGAGCCCCAAAAAGTATTCATCGATGTTGCCATCGGCAGTGATTTACACCGGGCCCCCCTGGTTCGAGGAGACCGGTTCGACAGAATGATCTAACCCTTAAATACAGCATACAATCTCCGGACAACGGAGAAAGAGGGCGGCCGCGCCAGGATGGTATGGCCGCCCTCTACTATTTATTGATCAGCGCCACGGTTCCAGGCCTCATATTTCTCCACCAACTCCTCTGCCCGCTGCGTTATCCCTTCCGGAAGCTCGGCATCTTCAGGCAATTGCACCCAGGCCTCCTGGTCTCCGTAATGCGCCTGAATGGCAGCCTTCAGAGCTTCCAATTCTTCCTCAAACACAGAATCGAACCCCAGCAGACCTCCTGGCCTTCGGATAGACAGATAAAAATCGATCAACTCTTGAACCGTCACCGCAACTCCCGGTTTTAGCGTTTATTGTAAAACTCGCTCTACACCCCATCAGTAAACATACCGCTCCGATACAAATTGGCAAATCCCCTCCACCGTCTGTTCTGTCGCCAAAATCGCATCGTGCACCCGCTGATGCCAGGGTTCCGGCCCAAGATGTTCCCGCCACGCCCGAATGGCAGACACATTCTCCTTGCCTGCACATTCCAGTTCCCCAAGCGCAATCCGCACCGCTTCTTGGTTTTCCAGATCGGTCAAATCTAGCGTCGCCACCTGTTCCGTCACCCGGTACACACACCGGGCAAGTTCCACATAGGACCCAACCACCCGCGTTTCATTGGCCAGATCTACCTCTCCGGCCGTCTGTGCAATTTGCAGCGCCTGGTCGCACACCGCTTTTTTCTTTTCAAACGCCCGTTCGTCGGCATAATACCGGAACATCCCTTCGCCCAAATACGGCCTCTGTTTTTCCTGCACCTTCTCCAGCGCCAGTCCCCAGGAATAACAAATTGGAAACTCCGAATCGTACACATCGAACTCCACCGGCCCCAGCAGTTCAGCCCATTCGCCTACGGCCTCCGGATCGCCGTACCCTTCGCGTGTTGCCCACGCCGTAGCAAACTCTTTCTCGGTTCGCCCCTGCAAGTTCCACCCCCACTCTGCCAGCGCCGCTACATTGAACCCGCAAATCTCCCGGCCCTGAGTCGCCCACGCCATCATCCCATAAGCTCCGCTGTACCTGCGCCGAACCAATTGCCCCACATAATCCCGAATCCGATGCGCCGAGCGCTGCGGCACCTTGAACTCCGGCGTATCCACCCGTCCATTCGCGCCCACCGGCACATCGTAGGTGGCAATCCATCGCCCTTGCGCCGTATGATGGTCAAACAGCGGATTGGCCGACAGATCCCGCGGCAGGTGCAGAACCCGCTCCATCGCCGTAGCACATGCCCGCTCTACCTTCACCCCTTCCGGTAACTCGGCCAACACCCGGTAATCCTTTTCGGCGGTTACCGTAGACAAGAACATCCGAATCCGAACATCCGGATAGTCAATTTTCACCTTCTCCCATGCCTTCACAAAAGCGCGCGACTCCAGCACAAATTGCCCAACTGCAGTACACGCCGTACACCCACACTGACCTGGCCGTTCGCTCAGCCAGCAGCTCACCTCCGTAGCCCCCTGCGATGCAATATCCGCCATCCACTCCGCCAGAATCTCGGCCAACAGCGGGTTGGATGCGCACGGTGCCCGATGCTGGTTCCCCTGTTTATGCGCGAAATATCGCCCCGTTAACGCCCCATCTCCCTTACCAGCCAGTTCGGGATATGTCCGAAAAAGCCCGTGAGCGTGCAGAAAGTTCAAATGCAGCACATAAGGCAAATAATTGAATCCGTGCAACCGGGCCTCTTCCATAAGCGCCCTGTCAATCCGCGCCCGGTTGGGTTTCCCTCGCTCCACAGCTTCCAACTCCGTAGAAGCCATCTTCCCATAGTTCATTTTCATAGACGCCATCCAGGGAATCCACGCTGCCGGTTCCGGAAAATTCCACATCCCGCGTTCATCCAGGTCCGGCCAATCCGTCACCCGAACCAGCGGAATCACAACCTGCTCCGCAGAAAGCGTCGCCTCCAGTAGTTGGCTCAACGTACGCACCGCATACGAGATACCTCGCTCATTCAGCCCGGACAACACCAACCGATTTTCGCCATCGAGAAAAATCACATAGGCCTGCTCTCGGTTCGGCAAACTCCGCAAACGCTCCACATCCACGGCAATCCCATCCAGCATGCCTGCCTCATCCGCCACCCCAACCACGATCTCAAACCCATTGCCCTTCGGCGCTACTCCGGTCCGATCTTCAAACAATCGCCTCAACGCTTCTACCGCAAAAGACGCAATCGCTCCTGAGTCCTCGCACACCCGTATCCCAATCTCCTCCGGACGACATTCAACGCGTCCCTCAAATTCAATCTCGTGCGGCAACGGCAGGAGGTGCCGCACCCACCGCTCTTTTTCTTTCTCCGAAACCATAGCCATTCCTTTCACAGATTTGTGTCAGCAATGTATAACGATGCAAAGGCGCACACGCAACGGAATTTTCCACCCCCATCTTAATTTCCACAAAAAAGATTGACAACAACATCCCCCGCAAGTAAACTTTATCTCTGAACAAAAAACCTGTCCAAAACTTATTTTCAGGAGACTTTCCAGATGGACTCCCTCAAATTGGGTGTAATCGGGTGTGGCAACATGGGAATCAGTCTTGCCCAGGGTGCCTCGGTACTGAATTGTACGAATGTGGTTTGCGTAAGTGACGTGGACGAAAAAAAAGGGCAGGACCTGGCCGGTCAGATGAGCTGCGACTTCGAACCGGACTACCGTGCCATGCTCTCCAGACAAGACGTGGACGCCGTCCTGATTGCCACGCCTCCCTTCCTCCACGAAGAACCCGCCATTGCCGCGGCCGAAGCCGGCGTGCACATTTTCTGTGAAAAACCAATGGCACCTACCCTCAAAGGGTGCGACGCCATTCAAGATGCCGTAACAAAACACAAGGTCAAACTCGGCCTCGGCCTGGTCTGCCGTTTCCACCCCGTCCACCGCAAAGTACGCGAACTGGCCCACAGCGGAGACCTGGGAACCCCTACCTGCATGACCGTCCACCGTCTGGGCGGCGGCTGGGGCGGACAGTGGACCGCGGCCTGGCGTCAGACACGCGCACAAAGTGGCGGTACCCTCATGGAAGTCAACGCCCATGAGATCGATTTCCTCCGTGCCGTCATGGGCGAAGTGGTTCAGGTTTACGCTACCGGCGGCTCCTATGCCCGAACCGATGCAGACTTCCCGGACATCGTCCTGGTCAACCTGACCTTCAAAAGCGGTGCCACAGGCCTGTTACACTCCAGCATGGCCAGCACCATTGGCGGCTACGGCGGCCGCCTGGATTGCACAGAAGGCACCGTTGCTTTCCCCACC
>JAQCGA010000091.1 GCA_027619145.1 bacterium
AAGCCACAAAATGGTCCCATACACACGAAGCGCGTTATATCCTCGAACGACCCCACCGCGTGATCGTTCAATCATCATCCACGCTCAACAAGGAGGTCTCTGTGGCCAAACTCGAAATCGAATACTGCTCTGCTTGAGGCTACGAAACCCAGACCGTCAGTCTGACGGAAAAACTCCTCAAAGAATTCAAGCAAGATATTGAAGGCTTCACCCTCATCCCCTCCAGCGGGGGTCGGTTTGAGGTAACCGTAGACGGTGAACTCGTCTATTCCAAGCTCAAAGAAGGACGTTTCCCCGAATACGACGAAATCCAACCACACGTTGCAAAGCGCCTCTGAGATTACACAAAATAAAAGAAGAGCCGAAGCATATGTAAAACGCTTCGGCTCTTCTTTTATAAAATCATCGGACGGGTCTGTACTCAACCCCTCTTACTCCTTCTCCAACAACTCCCTCACCACCTGCTGAAACTCCCGGATATCAAACGGCTTCTCCAGCGTCCGCTGAGCACCCAGCTCTGCGGCCTGCGAAAGAAAATTGAGCGTACCTGACTCTCCGCCGCCCGAAACAGCAAGAATCTTCGCATCCGGAAACTCCCGTAGCAACTCATGGATCGCCACCAATCCATCTCCCCCAGGCATCAGAATATCCGTTACCACCAGATCCGCCGGTTCCAACCGATACATCCGCAACCCCTCGTCTCCATCCAGGGCCTCCTCCACCTCATGCCCCTGGGCTTCCAGAATCTTCCGCATCACAAGTCGCGCAGGTTGCTCATCATCAATTACCAGAACACGCGCCATAAACATCCTCTTTCATATAAATGAAAGCATCCAAACGTTGGATTCCACAATTCAAAATGCTCCACCACTCTCCCGATGTCAAAAGAAAAAGGCCCCGGGGATCTTTCCCCGAGGCCTCCTCCCTTCACCTTAGTTCGCACTCACCGTCGGCGTGCTACTCCGTTGTGGCCTCCGGGGTCTCTCCAGAGGTCGCGAAGATTTCCGCACCCCGCCAGAGACCTTTCGCTTCGCCTTCCCAACCAGCGCCGTCTGCAACACCTGGTCCATATGACTGGCAAACACAATCTTCAGATCTTTCTGTACCGTTTCAGGCACCTCTTCCAAATCCTTCCGATTTTCATCCGGCAGAATCACAGTGCGGATTCCCGCCCGGTGCGCAGCCAGCACTTTATCTCGCACGCCGCCAATCGGCAACACCTTGCCACGCAACGTAATCTCACCCGTCATGGCCACATCTTTCCGAATCGAACGACCCGTAAACACCGAGGCCAGAACCGTACCCATTGTAATACCCGCCGACGGCCCGTCCTTCGGCACCGCCCCGGCCGGCACATGGATGTGTACGTCGCGCTTCTCGTTAAAATCTTCCTCCAGCCCCAACGCCTCCCAGCGCGAACGCACGTACGTCATCGCCGCCTGGGCAGATTCCTTCATCACATCGCCCACCTGACCGGTCAGCTTCAACTCACCTTTACCTGGCATCAGCGTCCCTTCCACAAACAACACATCGCCACCCACCGGCGTCCAGGCCAGCCCGGTTGCCACGCCAACTTCGTCCGCTTCTTCGGCCACTTCATGTCGGAACCGGCGCGCACCCATGTACTCGTGCAAATCCTTCTCCTTCAACCGTACCTTGCGCCTCCGGCCCTGCGCAAAAGTACGCGCCACCTTCCGGCACAACGTACCAATGGCACGCTCCAGATTTCGCAAACCCGCTTCTCGCGTATAATGCTGAATCAGCGAAAGCAATACCTCGTCTTCCAACACCAGCCGCTTCTCGCTCAACCCATGCTCAGCAAGCTGACGAGGAACCAGGTATTTCCGGGCAATCTCCAGCTTCTCCACCTCCGTATACCCGGACAACTCCAACACTTCCATCCGGTCCAGCAATGCCGGAGGAATCGTATGCAACGAATTGGCCGTCGCAATAAACAACACCTTAGACAAATCAAATGGAACATCCATATAATGATCTGTGAAACTATTGTTCTGTTCCGGATCCAGCACCTCCAGCAAAGCCGAAGAAGGGTCCCCACGGAAATCTGAACCCAGCTTATCGATCTCATCCAGCATGAACACCGGGTTGTTGGTGCCCGCTCTGCGCAGACCCTGAATGATTCTGCCGGGCAACGCACCCACATAGGTACGCCGGTGACCTCGGATTTCAGCCTCATCCCGCACACCGCCTAAGGACATACGCACAAACTTACGCCCCAGTGCACGAGCCACCGATTGGCCCAGCGATGTTTTTCCCGTACCCGGTGGCCCCACCAGGCACAGAATAGGACCACGCATATCGTTTTTCAGCCGACGAACCGCCAGAAATTCCAGAATCCGATCTTTGGGTTTTTCAATCCCGTAATGGTCCTCATCCAGAATCTTCTGCGCTTCATCCACATCAATATGATCTTCCGTAGAGATACTCCACGGCAACTCTCCCAGCCACTCCAGGTACGTTCGAACAACCGAATAATCCGCAGCCGCAGGTTGCATCTTCTCCATCCGCACCAGCTCTCGAAGCGCTTCCTTCTTCACTTCCGCGGGCATACCAACTGCTTCAATCTTCTCTCGCAAATCCTCTGCTTCCGCACCGTCATCTGCATCTTCACCCAGCTCTTCCCGAATGGCCTTGAGTTGCTGTCGCAGAAAATACTCTCGTTGCGCCTCATTCATAGACCCGGCCGCTTCGGTCTGGATCTTCTGCCGCAGCTCCAGGATCTCTACCTCCCGGTTCATCTGTCGGTTGATCCTCTCAAACCGTTTCCCCAGATCCAGTTCTTCCAAAATTTTCTGGCGCTCGTCAAACTCCAGGCTGAGTTGCGATGCAATAAAATCTGCCTTCTGTTCCATCCCCGGCAAAGCATCCAGAACCGGCACCATCTCCTGGGGTGCATTCGGCGTAAGAGAAACCGCCTTCTTGAACAGGCCAATCACATGCAAAGAAAGCGCTTCCAGTTCAGGATTCTCTTCTGCATGCGATTCAAGCACCTGCACCCGCGCCAGCGGATACGGCCGATCCTGAAGCAAATCCTGCAAGCCTATCCGAGCCACACCATTCACCAGCACCTGCAAACGGCCGTCCGGCATCCGCTGCGTCCGAACCACCTGCACCGCCGCACCAATTGAATACAAATCCTCTACCCGAATCTCGGAGGATTCATCCAGGGTTTCATTCTCTCCCTCAGCAGTTTCCGCATCCGGTACCGGCACAGGCTTCCGTCCAAAAATCGCCACTACTTTATGACCGCCACTCACTGCCGTATCTACCGCTCGGATCGCCCGCTTGTCTTCCAGAATCAGAGGCGCGATCATATGCGGAAAGATCACCAGATCCGTACTGACCAGCAGTGGCACCTCACCCGGCACATGGTACCGGTTCACAACCTCAATACTGTTGGATTTGTTCTGGGACATGAAAATCGCTCCTTATTGCCAGTTCGAAAGAAAATATCGAATCCTCTCCTTCGAACGATTGTGTAAGCAGTATGGTTCCAGTTGCCGTCATGTTGAGCAAGATCCGTACCCCGAATCAAAAACGAAATCTCAATACATTGTTTATACTTATCTTATGTGATTGCATATGTATTTTTCACATCCTGTCCGTCCATCGGCTCCCTCTTGCCCCGCCAAAATGGCAGTTTATCTCCCGGCATTACGTCATACCTCCACCTTTTTCCTGCCACCCGTCTCCACAGGGCCACGTCCACAAATCGCATCATCCCCCTCTGTATTCATCTGTGGTTCCATTTGTTTTTATCTATAAACCGAACTATATTGGGCCTTCGAAACCCCAACCAATTCCTGGAGATTCCAGCAGCATGTCCGAACCCGAATTCTGGCAGTACCTGGACCAGCTCATCGCAAGTTCTCAAATCGTCATCGACCGACCTCAGGGTTCAACCCATCCCCGGTTTCCAAACTACGTTTACCCTTACGATTATGGATACCTGGATGGCACCGCCTCCGGCGACGGTGATGGCATCGACGTCTGGATCGGCAACCTGCCAGACCGCCAGCTGGTTGCCGTCATCTGCACCGTGGACCTGGACAAACGGGATGCAGAACTCAAACTCTTGCTCGGCTGTACAGAAAACGAAATCCAGACCATCTACCACGCACACAATTTCAAAAACCGTGCCGGTCACCTCGTTACACGCCCGGAATAAGCAATACAGGAAACACGCATGAACGCACCTTACGACGCCCTTGTCATTGGCGCAGGCATCAACGGCCTGTCCACACTCTACCACCTGTCTCGCCTCGGGTGCAAACACCTGGGCCTCATCGAACGCTTCTCGCTCGGCCACAACCGAGGAAGTTCTCACGGACACTCCCGGGTTACCCGTACAGCTTACGTAGACGTTCGGTACGTGCGCCTGATGCAAGTCGTAAACGATCAAGAGTGGCCCCGCCTGGAACGTGATGCAGGAATCCCTCTTGTCCACCGCACCTCCGGCTGCTTCTTCGGTCCGCCCGGCGGCAAACAGGAAGCCTACGCAAAAGCCGCCCGGGAAGCCGGCGTCCCCATAAACGAACTCAACGCCACCGAAGCCGCGCGCCACTTCCCCCTTTTTCGCTTCAACGCCAACGACCGCATCCTGCACGACCACACCGCAGGCCTCGTTGCCGCTGCAAATACCCTCTCTGCCCTGGTCCGCATCACCCAGAAAAACAACGTGGACCTGATGGACAATACCCAGGTGCAGAAAATCAACTTCACATCCGACCCCATCCAGCTCATCACAGACCGCGGTACGCTCTTCACAAAACGCCTCGTCGTCACCACCGGGTCCTGGACCGGCACACTCCTCCCCTTCCTCAAACCTCGGTTACAGGTAGCACGCCAGACCGTAGGGTATTTTAAGCTCCAGGGCGATCCCGAATTGTTTCGCCCCGCCAACTTTCCAGTCTGGGGCAACCTGGGTGCACCGCGCGACGGCGTCCACTACGGCCTCCCCGAATTCGGTCGTCCGGGCCTCAAAGTGGCCCACCACGTCACCGAAGGCCGCAACGACGACCCCGAACAACACCCGGACCCGTCCCCTCAGGACATTGCCCACCTGCGCAGCTTTATGGCCCAACAATTCACCGCGCCCGTCAAAGAATTCCTGGGTGCAGAAACCTGCCTCTATACCAACACGGAAACCGAAGACTTCATCCTGGATCTCCATCCAGAAAATCCCAACATCGCCATTGGTGCCGGTTTCTCCGGCCACGGATTTAAACTGGGCCCACTCACTGGCCGCATCCTGGCTGAACTGGCCCTCAACGGAAAAACCACCATCCCGGAATTCGAAGCTGCCCGATCTCTATTTTCAATAAATCGATAACGTCCATTTATTTAGAACTCTGATCTATACCCTCGTACGGGCGACCCGCCGGGTCGCCCCAATAACAGGAGTAACACAATGAAAATCGCAGTCATGGGCACCCACTACGGTCACATCGGCGGCATGTTCAACTCTGCCATGAACGCCCCCAATGCCGAACTCGTTGGCATGGTAGAACCCGACGACAGCCTCTACGAAAAGTACACCGCCAATCAAAAAATCCCCCGCTACAAAACCCTCGAAGACATGCTCGACAAAGCCCAGCCAGACATCGTCATGGAAGGCCTCAACCACGACGAAAAAGTCCACCTCGTAGAAACCTGCGCAAAGGCCGGTGTCCACGTCTTCCTGGACAAACCCCTGTGCCGCTCCCTGGACGACTGGCAGCGCATCAACACCGCCGTAACCGAAAACAACATCCGCCTCACCATGAACTTCACCTCCCGCAGTTACCCTCCTTTCGTCGCCCTGCGCAACGCCATCCTCAACGGCGAACTCGGCGAAATTGTCAGCCTCATCTCCACCCACCCCCACAAACTCGGCCCCTGGGCACCGTCCTTCTACTTCGATTCCAGCGTATACACCGGCACCTTCTCAGACCTGGCCGGCCACGGCGTAGATCAGGTCCGCTGGCTCACCGGCGCAGAATTCGTGGGCGTACACGCCATCGGCACCCTCAAAAAACACACAACGCCCCCACAAAAATTCGAAATGGACCACGTTCAGGCCTCCTTCCAACTCAGCACCGGTGCAGGCGCCCTCCTTACCGCAGACTGGCTCACCCCGCAAGAATCTCCATCCTTCGGAGACACCCGTTTCATCCTCATGGGCACAAAAGGATCGGCCCATCTACGCGCCTACGCCGCCAACAACCTGCTCATCGTCACAGAAGGCAAAGGCGCCTACGAACCCGAATTCCCCACCGAACGCAACACCGGCTTTGTTGAAACCCTGATCAACGCCTACGAACGCAACGAAGAAAACGTCATCTCCACCGCAGACGTCCTGGCCGTTGCCAAAGCCTGTATCAAAGCCGAAGAGTCCGCCCGCAAAGGCGGCGAATATTTGACCATCGACTAATCACCAAAATTTCAAATTCGGACAGTGGCACACCCGAACATTGTGCTCCAAGCACACCGGAGGGCTTCGAGACAGCCACACAGGCCCTATCCTCAATCAACCGGGGCGTAACAAACAACACCTCATAAAACTGCAACCCCAAAGGCCGGGCAGGCACAGGGGCCTGCCCCTACGAAAATCACCCCACACATCAACCCTCAACACCGGGCGGACACACAGGTCCGCCCAACAAACCCGGGCGATCACGAGGATCGCCCCTACAAAAATACACCCAAAGGCCGGGCAGGCACAGGGGCCTGCCCCTACAAAAATCACCCGGCACACCGGCCCTCAACGCCGGGCGGACACACAGGTCCGCCCCTACATTCAAATCTCGTCCAAAGGGTGTTGCCTCTACACAAAACGCCTTTCCAATCCCACCCATGCGGCGGAAGGGAAAGACGGGCCTTCGTGGCCCTTCGTGGAAGTGGCCCTGAAAGGGCCCAATTTCGTACCCTTTCGTGATCCTGCCTTTCCCTTTGCGTCTTTGCGCCTTTGCGTGAGACCGCCTTTATCTTCAAAACACCTCGATCGGAGGAATACCCCATGTCCCTGCAAGCCGGCGCCGCCACATCCAATATCACCCCCTGGTTGGGCGTTACCGTACCCGGTGCCGTCCGTTCCCGTACCGCCGAAGATGTAGACGATGAACTGATGGCCAAAGCCCTCGTCCTGGACAACGGACAAACCCGCATCGTCTTCATCACCTGCGACCTCATCGCCATGCCCCAGGGCATTGCAGATGCCGCCAAAAAACGCATTTCAGAACGCTGCAATATCCCACCCGAAAACGTCATGATCAACGCCACCCACACCCATACCGCTGCCGGCATTGCAGACCTCTTGGGTACCGATGGTACGCCCGACTACATCGAATGGGTTCCCCTCAAAATTGCAGACGCCGCTGAACTCGCCCTGCGCCGATTACGCCCGGCTCGCATCGGATTTGCCAGTGTAAACGAAGACCGCATCGCCTTCAACCGCCGCTGGCACCTGAAAGACGGTACCGTGCGCATGAACCCCGGCAAAGATAACCCCAACCTCGTCAAACCTACCGGTCCAACAGATCCCGAACTTGCCCTCATTTACATTGAAGACCTGGAAGGCCGCGCCATCTCTGCCGCTGCCTCTTACTCTCTCCACTACATCGGTACAGACAACGGCAATGCCATCTCCGCAGACTACTTCGGCCACTTCTTCCGCCTTGTACAACACTACCTGGGAGACACCTGCGTTCCTCTTCTCTGGAACGCCGCTTCCGGCCAGATCAACAACATTGACTACAGCGGAAAATACAACTGGCCAGACAAAGGCCACGCCCACGCAAAAAAAATGGCCGGCGTACTCGCCGGCCACCTCCTCACTGAAATCCCTCTTATGACCATGCACGAAACCCTGGAACTCAAAGCCGTGCAGTCCACCCTCGAATACCCGCGTAAAACCATCACACAGGAAGACCTGGACACCGCCGAAAAAATCCTGGCCGGCACGTATGACATGAACTACAAAACCGGCCCCTTTAGCTGGGTCGTGGGCCACCCCATTCCTCCCAACACCGCAGACATCTATGCCCGCGAATGCCAACGTCTGGCCCAACTTCCTGAAATCCTCACTGCCCCTGTTCAGGCCATCCAACTTGGCAACGCAACCCTCATTGCACTCCCCGGAGAAATCTTCGTCGAAATCGGCCTCAGCCTCAAAGCCAAAGCCCCGGCAAATCCGCTCTTCGTCGTCAGCCTGGCCAATGCCTATATGGGCTACGTCTGCACCGACAAATCTCTTACCCAGGAAGGCGGCTACGAAACCTGGGCCGCCCTCTCCTCCCTCGGCGGGCCAGGCACCGCTCCCGCACTGGAAAGCCTCGCACTGGATCTCCTGTCCAGGCTCTAAACGCGGTGTGTACCGGCGTAATACGATACGCCGGTACACACGAAAGCCTACCTCATCTTTTCCTTCCTTTAAAACGTACCCTCTGGTCCGCCGGATAAGATTTTCGTACATTTGTAGGCGGCACCAGTCTTCTCTCCCCAACCCGGACTGCTGTGCCCTAAACAAGGGAGATTCAAAAGTGATCAAGAAAACAGGATTCCTGCTACTGCTGCTGGGCCTCCAGGCATCCGTTTCCGGCCAACCCTACGCAGTCGAACCAGCCGAACCGGGTATCCCGGCAATACCGCAGCGCGAACAGAACGCCCTCACCGGCTCAGAATTCGCAAAACGTACCGCCGGAATGCCGGGCTCAGAACGGCAGCAGGCCGCACTGAAAGAACTTCTTCAGGGCAACATCCCCAATTTCCTCCGCCACCTTAAACCTGTCCAGATTTCAGAAACGCTTCCAGATGGTAAAAAGGTCACTGCAACCGCCTGGGTCATGCCAGATTATCTGGCCATTGGCACAAACGAAGACTTTTTGCGCATCCCGCTGACCTACTCCACTGCCATCGAAGTCGCCCGCGTGTTCCACCTCAGTCTGCCTACGCCCAAACTCGTCGATAACATTTACCAGCAGGCTGTCCGCCACTTCAAACCACAGCCCATGAAACCCGGCCCCAAAATGAGGTCCAGCGAGTACTACCTGGAGCACGAGAAAAAAATAGAAGCCCAGCAGCCAGACTTGCCACTGGGCGAACTTGTTGCGGGGCACAAAAAAGACGTGGTCATCACCAACCGCCTCAACAAAAAACCGGGACGGATTGCCATTTACGGCTGGCACCGGCTCAATGGCCGGCCCATACAACCCTTAAGCACAGTACACGATGCGGAATACGCAGACTACAGCCACGGCATCCGCCTGGTAGGGCAAACCGTTACCATCAACGGAAAAGCCTTCTCTTTCTTCGACGCCCTGAAAAACCCCCTCCTGGCGCCTCTGTTCACCTACGAAGGCAAACTCAACGCACCTCCCGAACTGATGCCTCCGGTTCAGTAGGCGGGCCGGTTACTTTCCGGCCTTTCGTTCAACCTTCTTGCAACAGCGGAATCCCAGGTGGTAGTTGTGGTGGCTTTCGGCATCCATTACCCGGCTCCCGTGCCAGTAAGGGGCACGCCAGCGGCACCAATCTTCGTGAGCGCGGTACGTATCAAAAATAAACCAGCTCCCCTTCATCTCGGTATGCCCCAGTTCCCGGCTACCCCGGCTGGCCATCTGGTTTTCATTCAGGGGCAGGTTCATATGCTCGGCAGCGTTTCCGTGTAAATCGTACACGCCAAGCGCACTCCGACAGTCCGGGAAAAATCCTGCCGGAAACGTATTCGAACCGCACTTCGCCCATTCGCCTCCCTCACAACCTGGTGTCTTCACACTGGAAGCCGCACAAATTCCTTTCCTGTATTCAGAACCATAACTCCAGGCTTTTTGGCCTTCATAGGCACGGTTGTGTGCCTCTCTCATCCGCTTGACTGCAACCGAAGGCGGCTGGTCTTCGGCCAGGTCAAACCGGTAATCCGGCGGCAACAACCGGCCCGCACAGGCCCCTTCCCATTCGTGCGCATCACAAAGCTGCTTTCCCAGGGCCCCGCAAATCTCCGCAGCCTCCTTCGCCCGCACCCACACCACCGGGTATTCGCAAGGAATATTGGGAAACTCAAACTGGTCAATCAGAGCCTCTGCATCTTCCGGTTTTTTTTCCGAAGGATCGTACAGCGGCACCATATATTTTTCACCGTACAGCTGTTCCAGCCACGGGTTGCCGTAGGCCACATCCATTTTATCTAACTTCTCCAGACACTGCTCTCGGGTGGCCGGGTGTTGCGTAACGGCGGGATT
>JAQCGA010000092.1 GCA_027619145.1 bacterium
CCTCTGCACCTCCTTCCAGAGCCTCCCAGGCCTTTGTGGCTGTTTCCATTGTACAGGGCCAGGTCGAAATCCGGTCCACCGATGGCATCTGGACACCTGCACGGCGTGGCGCACTGCTTGGCCCAGGAGACACCATTCGCACAGGCGCAGACGGGCAGGCCGAACTCCTCCTCCGGAATGGAGGCGGGCGCCTCCGACTGGACAGGAATACAGCATTTTCGCCGGACGGTCGCGTTTCCTCTCCACGCGGTACCGTCACAGAAGGAAGCCTCTGGGCAGATGTAAAAGCTTCTCGGGGCCAGGAAAACAGCTTTGTTCTCAACTCCGCCGTCTCCCGCACCCAGGCCCAGGCAGCCACGTTCCGCCTTCATGTTCTAAAACCGGACTCGGTGCAGATCTCGGTATACAAAGGGCATGCCCGCCTGACCAATCCCCCCTCCCCATCAGACCTTCCAGATTCAGAAAAATGGCTCAACATACCCGCCGGACGCGCACTGGCTCTAACACCTCATCAACCTCCAGTCTGGGGTGAAATCGATACAGGCGAAGACTGGAAGGACGGCTGGCAAACACGGAGAGACCAGACACCGGATCCCCGAACGGAAACGGAGGAAAAACCCTCCGGCCAGCAGGCCCTGCACCGGAGCCTGAAGAACATCAACCCCGAAATTTACCTCTCTGTAGAAGTAGAACTGAAAAGCGACCAGGAAACCTCCAAAGAACAACAGGCACAGATCCAGAAAATCAAAATCCGCTCAAAAGACTGGGATCGGCTGGCTCCTTACAAAAAAGTGGAACTGCTCAATGACACCTTTACCCTCCTCAAACGCAAATATCCCAACATCCGGCACTCCGTAATCCTGGAATTCGACGACGGCCGCCCGGACCTGGAACTGAAATACGCCTCCTCTCTCAATGGATAAGTTTTTCTAAAAGCCACATGTTCTATAATATCCCGGATGAAAAATCATCCGGGATATTTTTTTCGAGAAAACGCTTGACTTCGTCAATTCTAAATGATTATTTTCTAATAATACAATACCATGTACATTATTATATTTCATATAAAGCAGTACCCTTACTCGCAGCCCACACACCGGAGATTTTCCGGCCCATTCGGCCTGAACTCTGCGAGACAGATTCTCACCGAACCCAACCCTGGTGCCACCTGGAAGTGGGTTTTTTTTGATGGGTGGCCAGACCCGGCACCGCCCACTCCCCGTACAACACTTCCATAATTAAACCCATTGATTTAAACGAAACATCCGGCCCCTATAAAGAGTCGAAGAAGGGGACGGCAAATGGACGCTCAACGGGTGTGCCGTACAAAAATTTTACTCGTACCCCGTTCTTTCTCTTTCTCATAGAAAAATTAAGGATATCCAGATGACGCAGAAGAAACTGTGGCGAAAATCAAACCTGTTCGTTGTCGTATTCGCCCTGACCGGCCTGTGCCTGGCCTGTGGGGGCGACAAGACCGGTGGAGAAGCCCAGACCACCGCCGGTACGGACTCCACAAAAACCGCTTCTTCCAAAGTAGATAGTTCGAAAGTAGATTCTGCCAGCGCCAAGACAGCCGAAAAAAACAAGAAATCCCCCAAAGCACCTGAAGGTGTACCCGTAAAAGTGAACGCCGTTGAACAGGGCGAAATCTCTTCGTACCTCCTCTTCAGCGCTACAGTGGAAGCCGAAGAGTCTGTAGACATTTATGCTCAAGCAACCGGTCTTGTGGAAGAAGTTCTGGCCGAAGAAGGCGACAATATCAAAAAAGGCCAGGTCCTGGTTACCCTTGCAGATGATGACTTAAAGCTCTCCGAGGCAGAAGCGCGAGTAGCTTACCAGAAACTGGAGTCTACTTTTGAACGTCAAAAAGAAATGTTCAGCCGCAAACTGCTTTCCAAAGAAAATTTCGAACGAGACAGGTTCGACCTGGAACAGACCCGCATCCGCTGGGAACGCGCAAAACTCGCCCTGGCCCATGCTTCTGTCAAATCTCCTGTGAACGGGGTTGTTGCAGAACGCCTCGTCAAACTGGGTGACCGCATCAGCCCCACCGGTAAACTCTTCAGCCTGGTCAACATGCGCAATCTCATCGCCTACGTGCACATCCCCGGCCGAGAACTGCGCACCCTTACGGTGGGCCAGCCAGCCGTCGTCACCACAGATTTCATCCCGGACACAACCTTCAGTGCACGTATCCTCCGAATTAGTCCCGTGGTAGACCCGGGCAGCGGCACATTCAAAATCACGCTTACCCTGGACAACAAAGATGGCCAGTTGCGACCGGGCATGTTCGTCAACACACACATTGTTACCGCCACACACGATCAAGCAATCCTGGTTCCCAAACGCGCTGTTGTTTACGACGACGGGCTCCCGCATGTCTTTGTTGTTCAAGACAGCACAGCCAACAAAGTCCGGCTCGAAGTAGGCTTTGAGGATGGCCAGAACCTGGAAGTACTCTCTGGTATAAAACATGGTGATCGCATCGTTATCGTTGGCCAGAACGGGCTTAAAGACAATGCCCACATCCGTATTATCGAAGGCGAAGGCCTGCGCATTCCGTCCAAACCCGATTCCACTGTCCAACAGGCTTCCTGAGTGTCCGTCAATTCCAATTCGGATTTCCATTCTCTAAACATGATCTCTACTTCGCAGGCCTCCCACCTATGAGCGACAATCCCAAAGAGCCATCTGCCCAGAAACACCTCTCTCAGGTCAAAACGCAGATCTCCCGCACCTTCGAAATTACCACCCGGCGGCCTGTGGCCATCTTCATGGTCGTGCTTGCCGTAGCCGTCTTCGGCTATATCTCCTACCAGCAACTTCCGCTCACATTAATGCCAGACATTTCCTACCCCACGGTCACCATCCGTACAGAATACCCGGATACTGCACCTCAGGAAGTTGAAAACCTCATCTCCCGCCCCACGGAACAGCGCCTGGGCGTGGTCAACAACCTCGTCAGCATCATCTCAATTTCCCGAGCCGGCATCTCGGACGTGATTCTGGAATTCGGCTGGGATACCAATATGAACGACGCCGTGCAAACCGTGCGCGAAAACCTGGACAGGCTCAACCTACCGCGCGGCGTCAACAAACCTCTTATTCTGCGCTACGATCCCACGCAAGATCCCATTATGCGTATTGGCCTGTACGGAAAAGCAGACCTGTACACCCTGCGCCTGATTGCTGAAGAGGAAATCAAACAGGAACTGGAAGCGCTCAAAGGCGTGGCCGCCGCCCGGGTGCAGGGCGGATTGGAAGAAGAGATTCGCGTAAAACTTAGCGAACGGCAACTCTCAGCGATGGGCCTGAGCATTTCAGACATCAACCAGCGGCTAACCGAAGAAAACATCAACCTGGCCGGTGGTAGTCTACTGGACGGACAAACCCAGTACCTGGTCCGCACGCTCAATGAGTTTCAAACCGTGGACGAAATACGCAACCTCGTTGTAGGCCGAAGAGGCAACGTGGAAATCCGCCTCAAAGATGTTGCCGTTGTAGAACGCAGCCACAAAGAACGAGAAATCATCACACGCGTAAATGGCGTGGAAAGCGTAGAAATCGAGATTTTCAAGGAAGCAGATGCCAATATTGTGGCCACGGCCCAGCGTGTACGCGATCGGCTTTTCGGCACTCCAGATCAACTGGCGTACGTAGAAGAACTCAAAGCGGGCAAGGTCAAACAGACCGAAAAAGCCAACCGCCAGCAGCAAGTAAAGCAATTCATTCAGCTCAAAGAAATGACAAGCTTTATCGCGTTCTCTTTGCCCGAAGGCCTCAGCCTGGACGTGCTGTCCGATCAATCTCGCTTCATTGAAGCCTCGGTGAACGAAGTCAAACAAACCGCCGTCATCGGTGGCCTCCTGGCCATTCTGGTCCTCTACATCTTCCTGCGCAACCCAGGCCACACCGCCATCGTTGGCCTGTCCATCCCCATTTCCATTGTAGCCACGTTCGCACCCATGAACATTTTCGGCGTCTCGCTCAACATCATGTCCCTCGGCGGGCTGGCACTGGGCGTAGGGATGCTCGTAGACAACTCCATCGTGGTCCTCGAAAGCATTTTCCGGTGCCGAGAGGAAGGCGACGATCTGGTCACTGCTGCAATCCGCGGCACCGGAGAGGTCGGTGGGGCAGTCTTCGCATCCACCCTCACCACAGTAGCGGTCTTTTTCCCCATCGTTTTTGTAGAAGGCGTGGCTGGGCAAGTTTTCGGAAACATGGCCCTCACTGTAGTTTTTTCCCTCCTTGCCTCTCTTGGTGTCGCTCTCTTTTTTATTCCCATGCTCGCCTCTCGCCGAATACAATTTGGCAGGTCTCCCGAAAAGGCCAGCACAGAGGCAGACCACGGCGGCACCCTGGACGAAATGTTCCGCTCAGAATTGCTCCAGCTTCGCTCCCTTGCAGAGCTGAAAGAACTGGCCGACAACCGGGCCGGACACAGCATACTTGCTCTCACTACCAAAGGACTTCTTACCCTCTTCTGGTTGCTCGGCGAGTTCGTACTGCGAACCCTCTGGGTACTGCTATGTCTGGTCGCCATCACCCTGAAATCTATCGTGGTCCTTCTCGCATCTCTGCTCGTTACGCCACTGTTCGCACTCGTTCAAAAGCTGCGCAAGAAAACGGGCCCGGTTTGGCAGAACATGTGCAATCGAGCCGAAGACCCACTCTTGTTCGGTTCGCCGCGCGTACAGGCCATCTGGCATGATCTGCTGGTGTTCCATGCGCCGCGGTACCTCGGCCAGGATCTGCCCATAGGCTTGCGGTGGACCTGGAATGCAATGAAACGTACCGTCCGCTGGGCGCTTGCCGGCAACACACTCCGAAAAGGGCTCCGGACTGTACCCGCTCTGCTCTTATTGCTTTTGCTACTGCTTTGTTTTCCCCTGGGTCCTGTTTATTTCTTGATGCGTTTCCTTATCTTCCTCACCGTTGCGCTCCTAGGCAAAATCCTGGTCCTGGCCCTCATGCTTCTCTTCTTAACGGGTCTGGCAGGCCTGGCTTTGCTGGCTGTCCTGGCGGCACCCTTCCTCATGCCTCTGGTCTTCTTTTTCGAACGCGGGTTCAGCGCCGTAAGCCAGGCCTATCCCAGGATGATTTCCTGGGCGCTGCACAACCGCACAACCGTTATTCTGGCGGCCCTGGTTCCATTTCTACTCTGTATTTACGTGCTCCTGCCTCGCATTGGCCGGGAATTGATTCCTCCCGTACACCAGGGCGAATTCAACCTGGAAATGGCCCTTTCCGTGGGCACCCCACTGGAACTCACCGACGAAACCGTACACAGCGTAGAATCCCGCATCCTCGCTCAACCCGACGTGGGCCGTATTTCAACCGTAGTGGGCGTAGACAAAACCGCCGTGTCTTCTTCGGACCAGGGCGAACACACAGCGCGGATCACCATTTTACTGAAAGAACACGAGGCCGGCACAAAAGAAAGAAGCTTCCTGGCATCGGCCGCGCACAGCCTGGTCTCTCTGCCCGGCCGAATCTGGGGCGGTATCACCGGGGAGAATCCCATCGCACAACGCGAAGAAAATCTGATGGCGCGCCTGCGAGAAAGCCTGGCCGACCTGCCTCAGGCTTCAATCGACTTCTCCCGCCCGGCGCTCTTCAGCTTCAAAACGCCCATCGAAGTGGAAATTCGTGGCTACGACTTGGACGAGTTGAGCCGCCTGTCCCGCGAAGTGGAAGCGGCAATGCAGAACGTGCCCGGACTCTACGACGTGAAATCCAGCCTCCAGCGTGGCAGCCCCGAAGTCCAGATCAACTATCGCCGCGACTTGCTGGCTACCTACAACCTGAACCTCCGCGATGTGGCCACCCTGGTACGCGAAAAAGTCCAGGGCGACGTTGTTACTCGTTTCCGCGAAGAAGACCGCCGCATCGACGTACTCGTCCGGGTGGACGAAGCAGACCGCTCAGGCGTAGCCGATTTGCGCCGCCTGGTCATCAATCCCACCGGGAACGTACCCATTCGCCTCTCATCAATCGCCAATATCCAGGTCCAGGAAGGTCCCAGCGAAATACGCCGGATCGACCAGCAGCGTGCCGTACTCATTTCTGCCAATGTCAGCGGCATGGATTTGGGCACGGTTACCGGCTTCATCCAGCAAGCCCTGGAACAGGTAGAGATTCCCCCAGAGGTCACCTTTGTCATTGGGGGGCAAAACCGGGAAATGCAAACCTCCATGGACAGCCTGTTTTTTGCGCTGGGCCTGGCCATTTTCCTGGTCTACATCGTCATGGCCTCCCAGTTCGAATCCTTCGTACACCCCTTTGTCATCATTTTCACTATACCGCTCGCGCTCATCGGGGTTATTCTTGTCCTGTATGCGATCGGCATTTCGCTCAGCGTGGTCGTTTTCTTAGGTCTGATTATGCTGGCCGGCATCGTGGTGAACAACGCCATTGTACTCGTCGATTATATCAATCACCTGCGCAGTACGGGAATGGGGAAATTCGACGCCATCGTACAGGCCGGTTCCGTGCGCCTGCGTCCCATTTTGATGACCACTGCCACCACCGTGTTGGGCCTCTTGCCAATGGCGCTTGGCCTGGGAGAAGGCGCTGAAATTCGCACCCCCATGGCCATTACCGTGGTCGCCGGTCTCACCAGCGCCACGCTGCTCACATTGATCGTCATCCCCACAGTCTACTCACTCCTGGCCCGCGAAGATTAAAAGCGAACAGACAAACCAGCTCGGACCCTGAATTTTTTTCTTTCTTTTTGGTCTAGATTCTGTTTTCTTTTACGCTCCAGACAAAGTTAGTGTTTACTTGGTACCTTTTTCTAATTTGCGTTGTCGTAAGTAAATAAGTGAGTTGGTCCCGCCGTTTCCTATAAGAAAAGAAAGAGGATGGGCGCCTCTTTCTGAAGTGAAAACGTGCGTTTATTGTAAGCGCCCCTGTCATTGCGTCCCCCTCCTGCACAAGGAGTACCGGGGAATTGGGTTTTTTCGAGGAGGCTGTTGCATGTTCAGAATCATCCGGACTGTTCTGTTCTTTTTAGGGTTCGCTATCCTGTCCGGACCCGTTGCCTGTCCGGCACAGGAAAGTTCAGCCAGCGAAATGCACCTCAGCATTTCCGAGTGCATCGATATGGCCCTGAATAACAATTCGCAGGTGATCCAGAGCCAGTACACCCGAGAAATTGCCGACGCCCAGGTGGGCAACAACAAGCGCGTTTTCTTTCCTACCATAAGTAGCAACTATGGCATCAATCGCAGCATCACCGGGCCACGCGCAGGCTCCACCATTGACCCCGCCACGGGGCAGGTCATTACCACCACCGTGGGAGGAAACAGGGTCAGCGGCGCCCAGTCCGTTGGTGCCTCAATGAGCATTCCCATTTACGACCGGTCTGACTTTGCGAACCTCTCCGCAAGCAAAAAGGGCGCAAAAGCCGCAGAACAAGATCTGAACAACACCCAGAAAAGTATCGTTTTTCAGGTCAAACAGCGGTACTTTCAACTTCTTCAGCAGACCCGTCTGCTGGACGTACAGCGCGAACAGGTCAGCGTTTCTGAGGAAAGCTTCCGCCGTAACGAAACGCTGTACGAAATTGGCTCCTCGGCGATCTCAGAAATGTACAGTGCCAAATCTCAGTTGGAACGAGACCGGGCCACCCTCATCACCCGAGAAAACGACGTGGCCATTGCGCGCTCCAACCTGGGCTTTGTGATGGGCCTGGATGCAGACGTCCAGATCACACCCGCAGAAACCGAATTCGAAGTTACCCCCCTTCCCCTGGCCTACGAAGATGCCCTCGACCGCGCCCTGCAAAACCACCCGGAGCTGGTTGCACGCCAATTCAGAATGCAGCAGTCCAAAGACCAGCTAAATTCCACCCGGTACTCCGCGTACTATCCCACAATTAACGGCAGCGCTCGGTACAGTTGGAACCTGGGCAAAGACGAGAAATTTTCTGGACTGAACGACTTATTTGATAAAAATTACTCCTATACCGTCAACGCCAACATCAGCATCCCCGTCTTCAACGGCCCAAGTGCTAGAAACAACATCAAAATCCGCAAGCTCCAGTATCTGCAATCTCAATCGCAACTCAACCAGGCCCGGCGTGAAAAAGCCCTGGAAGTCAAACAGGCCTTTTTAAATATTGAACGTTTGCGTCGCAGCATTGAGGCCAACCGTGCGGCTGTCCAGGCTTCAGAAGAAGACTTCAAACTGCAGGACCAGCGCTATACCCTGGGTGGCGGCACCTTCCTGGAACGCCAGCAAGCCCAGCTCAATCTGTTTAATGCACGCAACCAACTCGTGCAGGCACAATACAACTATCAGATCGAACTGGCCGGTCTAGAACAGGCCATTGGCGGTCCGATCGCTCAGACGGGCAAATAGGCAAACCAATTTCAGGGATGGTTCCAGCAAAACAAAGAACGGCCGACATCTTCTGGATGTCGACCGTTCTTTGTTTTTGTATCTCTCTTTTTTTATTCTAAATTCCAAACTGTTCCAGAAGCCGGTCCGCAATCACCCGGTTCACCTCATCTCGGTCCAGTTCCCCGGACTGAAGCCGCTGGCGCACCTCGGCCACGCGATCTTCCCGCACATCCGAAATATCCCGCGCCTCCTCCTGCAACCGGGTTTCCATCTCTCGAGCCTGGCGGGCGCTCGGTGAAAGCTCCACACTGTCCGATGGTTGACCGGACTCTGCCCGGACTTCGCTCCGTTTTTCTTCCGTACGCCGGGCGTCGGTGCGCTCTACCCGTCGGATTTCATCGGGCTGGGATACATCGTTAATTCTGGGCACGCTGCCTCCTGGTTGAGGAAAAATCTGTCGCAATCTACTTTTTTTAAGATACGACGTTTTCTGGCACGCGTCAAGCTCCATTTTGGAAGAAACCAACTCGTTCTTGTGCGCTGAACTGATTGACAAATGAACACTTATGTCGTATTATTTCGCAGAACATCCATTCGCCCTCTGGTGGTCTGTACCACCAGACAATAAATTTTAACAGGCAACCCCTTGCCAGCAAGGGGTCTTTTTCGGAATCCTGCTCAATGATGATTCTCTCGCGAGCCCTGCAATTGGTTGGCCTGCTGGAAATGGGGTACGGTCTGTTTATTGGACTCTACGATGGTGATATTGGTCGAGAAACCCGCTTTGCCGCCATTGGCGGTGCTATCTTTTTGGCCGGGTGGCTGTTACAGAAGCGCCTGAAGGGCAAATGAATCAGTCTCTGCTCATTGTTTTGCTCTGTGTAGCCTGTACTGCACCATCTCCACCACACAGGGTCGCCCCCTCTCTCCAATCCGTATTTACCGACACAATGCAATCTCCCGCCCAACGCCTGGCCGCAGGTACCCAGCTCTTACAACTCACAGACGGCGCCGCGTTCCTCGCCCAGCAAAATCATTCTGGGTCCCGCGCTCTCATTCGGGCCCTACTCGACACCCTCGAAATCGCCAATCCCCCCCAGGCGGCCTCCCTTGCCGCACACCTGCTTGAAACGGTACAGGGAGAAGAAAAAATCGACATCGAAGAAGTGTTGTTGCGCCAGGAAAAACACGCGGTTTCGCCACTCCTCGAACTGCTTTCCCGCAACCCAGATTGGCAAACCCAGATGCAGGCGCTGGATGCATTGGGGAAATTGGGGGCTCCTGAATCCGTAGATTCCGTTGCAAAAAAACTCAATGCCCCCAACACCTGGGTACGCCTCGCAGCAGCCCATGCATTGGGTGAACTCGGGGGAGAAAAAGCCGTCTCGGCTCTCATTCGTGCCTTGAACGATACAACAACAGTGACCGCAGCCGCCCTCATTGGCCTGGGCCGCACCGGAAACAATCGAGCCATCGCTCCCTGCACGACCCATCTCTCCCATTCCAATCCCCGGGTACGCGCCGCAGCAGCTTCCGCCCTGGGCAGGTTAAACGCCCCAGAATCTATTCCACACCTTGAGCCCCTGCTCCAGGATCCTGACGAAGGCGTCCGTTATAAAGCCCGCCAGGCCCTGGACGCTCTACGCCACCCATAAAATCCCTCTCCAAGCCCCTCCGGTGCCAACAATGCCCTGGTTCATGTTGCCCTTCCTGCTCTTCCTGATTTTCGCAACACTTCCCGGATGCGGAAAAGACAAGCCTCTTTCCGTAGAAATCACCATTCCAGGAAATAATTCTTCCGAACCCGGCCCTCAAGACCCACCCTATACAAACAGCATCGTCTTTCCCAGTGGCCT
>JAQCGA010000093.1 GCA_027619145.1 bacterium
TATAACACGATAACCGCGCGCTTCAAACCCACGGATTCGGGCCTCGGGCACGCCGGGCTCGGCCCAGAATACGGTATTGCCCGCATGAAAAGATATACCGTCAACCACAAAATCCACCGTTCTGAGGCGGATATGTTCCGCGCTTCTCGATTCTCCCCAATCCGACGGGTAGGTGCGAACAACCAGGTGAACCGGCTCACGCTCCTGCCTGCAAACCTGCAACCGGCCCAGCAGAAAAACAATGGGCACGATGAGATCCAGCAGAAGGAGCTTCAGGCCGGATTCCCGGCTCACCTGAACCCGCTGCATGACGTCCCGAAGATCGGCCGGTATCTTCTCTACCTCCTCTGTAGCCAATTGTCCGGAACGGACCAGGTGGAGAAACTCAAACACAAATGGATCCCACGGGGGCTTGAGTTCAAACCGGCCCTTCGCAAGGAAAATCCGGCTACTCGGATCGGGAACCGCCTTCCCGATCTGATCCATCAAATAGTAAAACTGAAGCAGCCTGTCCATAATCGAACGCAAAAACGCAAGCCGGATGTCTTCGGACGCGTAGAGCCGTTTCGCCCAGGCAAGATGAACGCTATTCTCAATGCGCAGCCTGAAAATTGCCTCCACCAGATCGATCATGGAACTCGGCCATATCCCCCGGGGTGGAGGCAACTTCTCAAATTCCTCCACGGGAATCGAGGCGTCCGCAGTACCGTATAAAACCCGGCAGCCCTTTTGCAACCAACGCCGGGCGCTTTGCAATTGTCTGCGGCCGAGCGTATGGAAAACAACAACGGAAGGCTTCAATAAATCAACCCGTATAAAGCGTTTATGCCGCCAGGCTGCCGGCTTCCAGGGCAACTTTTTCTACCGCGAATGCCACATCTTCCAGATCTTCCTGGCTCAAATCGGCATGAATCAACATGGTATAAAGCAGCTTCTCATAGTGCATCGCTTCAACCGTAGGACAGATTCCCTTCTCATAGGAAACGCTGCCGGAATAGCGATCACAATTTGCGCCACACCGGAACGCACGCTGCTGGTAAATAGGCTGCATGTAAAGCGGCTTCACGTATCCGGCGGACAGGGGTACCCCCTCTGCTTTTACGGCTTCGACAAACCGTTCCCGGGATACCCCCATCTTCTGCGCGTCGTACTGCACGGCAAGAACATAATAGGCATGCCTGCAATCCGGCTCCACCCGGGCCGGTAGAAGTCCTGGGACCTGACTCCAGCGCGAACTCAAAAATTCGGCGGCTTCAATCCGCGCCCGGGTCAAAGGCTCCAGTTTTTCAAGCTGCGCCGACGCGATCGCCGCCTCAATCTCGGTCATGCGGTAATTGTATCCGATCAAATGATTCAGATGGGTCGCGCCTTTGTCTTCAACAACGGTTTCACCATGGTTGCGGATCAAACTGAGACGATCCGCAAGTTCATCGTCATTGGTAACCACAACCCCGCCCTCACCCGAATGGATCGTTTTATGATAATTGAGACTAAACACGCCCATATGGGCCAGACACCCCGCCCATCGGCCCTTGTATTTTGCGCCGGGCGCCTGAGCGGCGTCTTCGATAACGATCAAATCGTGCTCCTGAGCAACCTGGTTGATGGCGTCAAAATCCGCCGGATGGCCGAACAGATCTACGGCCAGAATTGCCCGGGTCCGGGGGGTCAGCACCCGCCGGATCGTCTCCGCGGAAATACAGTAGGTGGATGGGTCGATATCTGCAAATACCGGCGTGGCGCCATAGATCAACGGCCCAACAGCCGAGCAACTCATCGTGTAGGGCGAAACAATTACCTCGTCACCGGGGCCAACCCCCGAAGCTCCCAGCGCGGCATACAGCCCGGATGTGGCCGAATTCACACTGACGGCATGCTTTACACCAAAATAATTCGCCCACTCGCTTTCCAATTTTTGAACACGCGGTCCTCCATGAAATCCAGGACTCCAGGTTCCCAGAAACTGCGACAGGTTTCCGCTGTCCAGGACTTCATTCACAGCCCTCTTTTCCTCCGCACCAATGGTACGGTAGGCAGGAAACGGCCGGGTGCGCACCGGTTCTCCACCCAGAATTGCAAGTTGTGATTTCTTTCCCATTCGTCCCTCTCAAACGGCCATTAAGAGTTCAACTACTCGTTCCGTAGCTCCGCTCATCGACGGAATCTTGGCCAACATTCGCTTCCGAACTTCGCGCCCTGGGCGGCTGAATAACTCCGTCTCCAGCGCACCGTCAAGAGCCGCTCGACAATACACACCCAAACTCCAACCTAGCCGATTGGACGGCAGAGGGTCGTCAATCTTCAGATCCGGCTGATAACTGACCACAGGCTTCTTCAACAAACATGCCTCCATCAGCATCATAGAATTCATCCCAACAACCAGATCGCTTCCCACGACCAGTTCTCGAGGTTCGATATCATCTGTTTCAATCAGCCGTATCCTCAAATTAGAGGACGGGCTGGAAGGCAGGGTAAACGGCCTGTTCATTTCGCGGCGATGCAACTTGACAAGCAATACGGCCCGACGTGAATAACGATCCAGCACACGTCCGAGGGATTCAACGATCCCCAGCAAAACATCCTCCTCGTGAAAACCCAGAACCGCCTTAGAATACAGTTGCGACAACGGCTGGGAAGCATACAGAATACACGTCTCGTCGGTCCTGCAATCCACGCTACAACGCAAAACCTTTCGGGCTTGATGGCGAACCTCGGCCAAATCGTAGCGTACCAACTCATCGAACGCCGGTTGCCCGGTTACGTGCAGGCATTCCGCAGGAAACTCGGCAGCAACCATATCCTCTTTTGCCTTCTCATCCATCACAGCAATCGCGTTGGGAAGAACAAAAACACCTTCCGGAGTTGTAAACCTCTCCCTGTAGTGCGCCCAGAAGTCCAGCACGCTGACTGTCCGAATATCCAGCGACTTTGCCTCACGGATAATATTCAATTCATGCTGCAACGGACCAGCCGTTGTACCCAGTATTATCCGGTGAACGCCGTCCAGCCGTAAGCAACTGGCATCTCCAGGCTGAAATCCCGCCTCTTTCCACATATCCATGGCTGCAGCATAAGCCCTGAATTCCACTGACAGGTCGCTGGACAGCCTGGAAATGACAGGCATGATAGCGCGAGCGCCTCCCGCATCACCGGCCACGGCCAGAAGTTTCATATTGGCGTTCCAACACTGGATAGGCGTTCAGCAGGCATGCTGGTATGTGTTCTCCACGAGTCTTGCTTTGACCACTTCCAGATATTGGTCCGGGATCGGTTTAAACGCGGAGGCTTCGGGCTGTGGAGATAAATGATCTGGAGTAAGGCCACGCTCAAAAATCATCTGGATGGCTTCTATGCGCACTTCGTGTGCCAGGCAGTACAGCCCAATCCGTACGTCAGTGTAGGATTGGCCTTTCGTAACCAGTAGCTCACGTGAAAACAGGATCGGCCCACTGTCTATTCCCGCATCCATAAAATGGGCGGTTACGCCTACAGGATCGTTATTGTAAATGGCCCACTCGCAACAACTGGCACCCCGGTATTGGGGTAAAATACCCGGATGTGCATTCAAAACTCCAATCGAAGCGGCTTCCAGCAAGTCAGGCTTGATGATGCGTGGTGTTCCCGCGTTCACCAGTAGCCCAATTCCGTTTTCGCGCACAAACGAACAACAGGCTCGCCCGTTGTGATTCGGCACGGTTGTCCAGCGGTAACGATCTAAAAAAGGTTTTAGATCACGGCTTGGAAACACGCCTTGTGTGCGATCGAAAAAAATCCTGATGTCTTTCTCAGAAAAATCTTTCTCATCAAAAATAAGCACCGGCTCAACCTCGGAAAGCAGGTTCAGCCCATCTAAAAAATAAGGGAGTAAGGGATGATTTCTGGAAGTAAGCAAGCCCACAACTTGGGTTTGTTTCATATAAAAAATTCCAATTTATAAAATCTCAAAAGAATTCAGGACATTCATCTTAAAATCTACCCCGAACAATTCTTGAGCCCTGGAAAAACCCGGTACGCATTTTCTCTGAGAATCAATCGCTTATCTTCTGGACTCAAGGAAGCCGCCTGAAGTTTGGCCAGGGACCATTGCGGCGCAACAACCTGGCCATCCGATCCGAACAGAACCCGGTCGGCTCCTACTGTCTGAACGAAACGGGCTAATTGTGTTTCGTGACGCAGAGCATGGCCGGTAGAAAAGTCAAAATAGACATTTGGCAAGTTAACAAATCGACTTGCCCGGCCCCAATTTGCATGGGTTGCCACAAACGTAATTTCAGGGTGGCGACGTGCGGCTATATCCATACCGGGCATATGCGCCATAACAGACAAATTCAGTTCAGCGGCTTTTGTCAGAATGGGATCGTAAAGCTCGTCATCCAGACCTATTCCAAACAAATCCTGTATGGTCTTAATGCCCAGAAAACGTGGATGAGCCGCATAGCGTTCAAGTTGCTCCAGGCTAGCCTTCTGTCGTACTGGATTGACAACAATCATCCCGAAGATACGCGGATCTCTTTCAAACCACTCAACCGTAAGTGCATTCCCGGCTTCCAGATCATAATTCAATGCAAGGATCGTAAACATCACAACCCGTTCGTATTCAAAACGGTTGAACGTGGCAATTTGATCGGCTTCAGAAAGCCCTGGTTCACCCAGGTTCCAGTGATCGGGATGCCAATGAACATCAACCTTCGGCAAGGTACAGAGGCTTTCCCAATCATTGCATACATCAGGATCACAAATACCGGCCGGTAAAACGTCCAGTTTTAAAGCCTTATGAAGCGTTTGGCTTCCAATAAATTCTCTTTGCGAAGGCGTCAATCGGGCTTCACGGAATATCGCATGCGGACAGGCGGAAATATTGTGAGGAGAATTGGACGCAAAGAAAAGCCGCTCTGCACCGACACGCTGAGTCAAATATTCAAGTGCCCCGTTAGAACTCACATTTCCTACATCAAAGATAAAATTCTGATGACGTGCAACGGCAGCCATTTCGGAAGCCAGCATCTTGTAGCGATGTCCGCCCATCCAGCGAATCAGAACCGGCGTTTTGAGATTTCCCCACGATTTCGACAGACCTGAAAGTTCAGCTTCAGTACTGATTCCCGCCTGCAAAACCAATCCCAACTTCTCAGCCGTCTCGCCGATCAGACGCACTGCGAAAGTATCCCAATCCACGAGGTGATAAGCCGGGGAGCTAAACAGACCAACTACACGGAACCCTAAATCTCTCTGTAGCCATTGAAACAGCGTTTCAGGAGACGTTCCGTAGTGCGACGGATGCACAATAGCCAGGGGAATGAGCCGGTTTGGAAATCGCGCAGCCCACGCCGCTGTCTCCCGGTTGCCCTCAAAAACGTCTTGATACAAACATCGATAAGACCCCACCAGACCCCGGGCCACCCCATAATATTCAAACTCGTCCAGCAACTGTTCAATCGAATACACAAATCCGGTTTCCGGATCGTGACCGGCAAAACAGCCGCCATCAACAAGAGGCATCATGGAAGGTTGTACTTCGGAAGAGGTACAAATTCCGATTTCAGAATGGCAGAACACTCTACGTTTACAAGTTCGCCATCCAGCAAAAACGCCTTCCGTTTGGTACCTTCGAGCTTCCACCCGAGTGACTTCACCGCAGCGTTGAACGCCGGATTGGGAGATTCGGCCCAGATACGATTAAGCCCCATGTTGTCAAAGCCGTGTTTGCAGATCGCCTGGATAGATTCCTTGGCATAGCCTCGCCCCCACACGTCCTTCGCACCGATCATCATCGAAAGTTCAGCCGAGCGGTGAACCCACAAAATAGAATTGAGCGTAATATTTCCAATGTGCCGCCCGGTATCTTGTAAACAGATGGCCAGCATAAGATCTCCCTTCGAACCCACACTGTCCAGATAGGCACGCAAACTCTCCATGCTGGAAGGAAAAGCTTTCGGACCCCGAAAGCGCAAAACATCGGGATCGTTCAACCAGGTTAAATAGTCTGTAGTAGCATCTTCCGGGCTCAATCCGCGCAAGATCAGGTTCGGAGTCCGAATAAAATTTGATGGCACCATGCTAACATCTCCTCGTATTACCGGAGGGAGTCAATCTTCTTCGAGTCTTGCATCTCCAGATTTTCCGATTTGAACGTATCCAGAAATTCAGCGAATTCCAACAGTAAGTAATCATTAAATCGCCGTCCAACAATCTGGGCACCAAAAGGCATTCCTTGCGGCCCACGAAACAGTGGCACATTGATGGTGGGAACACCGCAGAGGGTCCAGACCAGACACGTATCCGGTTGATCGGACTCCATTTTCTTAGGCGCAATACCCTGGGTAGAAAGTGTCAGAATCGCATCACAATCCATAAATTCTTCGTCCAGCAATCCAGACAAAACCCGCTGCTTTTCAATCGCATCTTCGTAGGCTTCAGGCGAAATCTTTACGCCTCTTGAGATCATCTCATGGATGATTTTACTGATAAACTCAGTCTGTGAAAACTCCCGATCGAAATAGTAGGCAAGACTTTTCTCATACAACGTTGCATGAATTTCGTGCGCTTCGTCAAACTCGTCAGGCATCTGCTTTTCCACAAACTCGACTTCCCCGGACGCCTCCAACTCTTTTATGAGCAAATTCAATGCGTCAACAGCATAAGGTGCACCATACTTCTTGCTAATAGACGGCACAAGCCCAACACGCCACGGACGGCTCCCCTTCTCCCGTCGCGCCGGATCGCTAAATGCCGCATGGCTTACAGGGAAGTTCAACCCGTGTACCCGAATTGTCTCAAAGAGCAATGCCAGATCTCCCGGCGTTCTGGCAAACCCGCCAACCGTATCCAGCGTATCCGTCGTCTTCAGCACACCGGTCCGGGGAATCAGACCGAAAGAAGGCTTAAAACCGTACACCCCGCAGTAACTGGCAGGTCGTATAATCGATCCTGCCGTTTGCGTGCCCAGCGCAATTGGTACCATATGGCAGGCAACAGCTGCAGCCGACCCGCTAGAAGAGGTACCCGGCGAATAATCCAGATGGTGTGGATTTCGTGTCTTGCCTGGCGCATGGACAGCAAACTCCGCTGTAACTGTTTTCCCAGGAAAAACAGCGCCTTGCATCCTCAAATAATGTACAACCCTGGCGTCGTTTCCGGGTGTAAACCCTTCCCAAACAGGGCTCCCCATAGCGGTAGGCATATCCAGGGTATTGAAAATGTCCTTAATCCCGGCCGGAACACCGAAGAGCGTGCCTTTGAACATGCTGTCTGCGATCTTCCGATCTATGGCATCCGCAGTTTTTAAAGCGAGACCCTGGTCCAGAAACGCCCAGGCCTGAACCTCATCTTCCAGTTCATCTATCCGATCCAGATGGGCCTGAACCATTTCTCTGACAGAAATGGTTTTGTTTTTAATTTTTGCGATCAGTTCGGTTGCGGGCAGCAAACAAAGATCGTTCATCTTGTACCCCTCTCGTCCCTCAAGGAAGCTCCTTGGCTTTCCCTTTTCGCTGATCTTTGATAATCTCTTCCAGCTCTTGTTCAGTTAAGCCAACCAATTCCAGGTACTCTTTTAACATCCCGGGTTTCTCGGTATCCACCTTCTTAGCAACTTCAAGCGCCTCTTCTCGCGTCATCAGCCCATTTCGAACATCCAGGCTCGCCTGGTCGGTCCCACGCCCAAAACCCCGTTTTAAAAATTTCGTATAGTCGTGAATACCGGCCATATTGCACTCAATGCTTTTATACCGCTTGTAGGCCCCTTCAACATATCCGTCTCGCCAACCGTATTCCGACATCAAAAACTCCGTCTGCCGCTCTTCATCCCAGAAAATATAGTTCCCCAGATAAATACCGTTAACCCCAACCCGCTCCAACTCTTCAACGGATGGAAGGTTGTAGGGTCTTAAGTCCTGGTTGGTCAGATTTCCGCAGGCCATCGACTCTGGTCCTACCTTGATGGATTCGCGCATCAAATAATCCCTGTCAAACTTGATCGGATCCAGATGCGTGGCTCTACCGGAAGTTTCTGCGACCGATTCTCCCCATATCAGCAACGGGATATTAAACTTTACCGCAATCTGTAGCGGAAAAGCTCCGATACCGGCATGGCAATGCCAGCAAGCATCTCCAATCATGTCCAGAGACCGACGCGACATTCTTCGAACCAGATCCTGGTTCGGAGTGAACATAATATGATCGACGTTCAACTTGGCCAGGATGTTTTCCAGGTTGTATTTTCCAATTTCAGACTGCCACCCATGGCCCTGACTGTGCGTGACGGTCAGTGGCTTCATCCCATAGACTTTCACGATTACATGGAGCTGAAAACTGCTGTCTTTGCCTCCACTAATCGGCACAATACAGTCGTAATTATCTCCGCTGTTCTTCTTGTGATACTCCAGGATCTCTCTCAGCGCCCGCTCCCGCTCCGCCCAGTCAATATGCATCTTGTGTTCCGAAGACTGGCAGGCCTGGCAAATTCCCATTTCATCAAATTCGATTCCTTCAACAGTCTCCGGCAGGCAGCAACGCCTGCAATACTTCAATTTATCGTGGTAAAGAGGTTTTCCGTAATCTGACATACCCTATATCCTCCGTTCGTAGCCACAGGCCGATCCCTCTCTGGCCATTTCTAAAAACGAAAACAGAACCATCTTCCTGGAAGGCAAAATTTCCCGCTGAAGGAACTCTCGAATCGCCTGATCATGATGAATTGGCAGAATCCACTTGATATCCACCGGCTTCTCAATCAGATTTCCTGGAGGCTCGATGGGATTTGGCGAACCGTTGAAATAGGCTCCGTGCTTGGCCGTATCCCCATCAAAATTTCGGGGAGGCGTACGGAATTCGAGCAACCCCGCCAGCGCCCGAGGTGCCCCGTACAGACCAATCACTTTCCCTTCCGCACCGAGTCTGTCTGCTCTTTCTTGAAGAACAGCCAGGTGCCGCCTGCAGGTCTTCCCGAACGTTCTCAATAACGCCCGTTCCAACCTGCAGTGCCCAACGGATACTCCGAACCGCCGAACCGGGTATTCGGCCGACACCTTCCCCCAGGCACAAAGAATGCCCGCACTGTATTGAAACTCCCGAACTTCGATATCTTGAAGACCGGCTCCGGCCAGTAGTGATTTGAGCGAAGCAGGTGTAAAATAACTGTAGTGTTCGTGGGCTAGCGTCATAAAGTTTCCCAGTTCAAAATCCGCCTGGCACCCCGGAACCGACACAAACACAGTACCTCCAGGCGACAGAACCGCCATATTCTGCGCAATAAAATCGGCTGGGTCTCTGATATGTTCCAGAACACCATAATGAAATACGCAGTCGAACCTGTCGCTGTAATCAGAAGCCCGAAAAAAGTCATTCCGGATACGCAAATGATGCGTCTGGCTGGCCCAACGGGCTTGAGGCCCCCCTGGTTCACAACCTTCCACATCCTCCGCGCCCATATCTCGCAATGCCTTTAAAAGCCCTCCTTTTCCACACCCGGGCTCAAGAAAACGCTTCCCGCGAGCCCCTCCGCATGCCTCCTGAAGAAATCTCAGGATCTCATCCTGTAAAGGCCGATTCAGGCTTCCTTCACCAATGGGAGTTGACAGGGAAGAGCCGCTTTCATACGCCTGCTCCAATGCGCCGTCCACTTCCGGTGTTGCTTTCTGTGAAATCACACCGATGTCTTCCCGAAAACCCAGACGAAACGACAAAAAAACATTCTGTTTCCTGGGCTGGTCATCGTAAAAATGCACACCCGTAATAAATGGAAACCGGGAGAACGTCAGCGTCTCTTCATCACCTTCAGCAATGTGAAGAACTTCAGACATGTCGCTTCTTCTCCCGAACGACTTCCAGGATCTGAGGAAAACTGACCAGCGTATTTCCTCCCACATCATGAAAGCTCACATCCAGACCGTCCTCGATGGACATCAACAGATCCAAGTGCCGCAACGAATCCCACCCCCCCTGACCAATTCGGGCATTCTCCACAGGCTCATCTTCATCCAGTTTAAACACCTCTCGGAAAATGCCTTCCAATTTCTCTTGCTCAAAATCAACAGAACCAACGGCATCTTCAAGCGCTTCCTGTTGCACGTCTGCCACTTGCTTCCGCAGTATTTCTTTTTCGTGCGGTGTTTCCGGCAAGAATCCGAAATATTCAACCTTTCTTTCTCCATCCAGGGAATTAATCGCAACAAAACTCCCGTTGGCGTATTCTTTCCTCTGGTT